>CAXTMV010000142.1:0-14006 GCA_964245425.1 uncultured Flavihumibacter sp.
AACCAATACTGCCGGTTCTCCGTATAGATTTGAAAAAGGATCCGCCGCAGCTATTTCTGTATCGCTGTGTGTAAAGGATTAAATTTGTCTGACACCTGCCATGAAGAAACGGTTGCTTTATATGATAACGATATTGCTGACGGGTGCCTGTCAGCATGAACTTCATTTTCCCGTTGATACACCGGTTGTGGTGCAGGTGCCGCATGAAAAGATCATTACCAGCGTTGTTGTTACCAATCCTTCACAAACAGATTACGATAGCCTTGTCTTCCGGTACGGCGCAGATAAAACAAAGGAAGTGCATTACAGCCCGCAAAAAGATTCTGTTACCCGCACCTATTATTACGATGCAGCTGGCCGGCTCTCTGCGCTCGAAGATGAGAAAGCGATTTATTATACCAATAATAATACGGCGTTGCGCATCCGCTTTTTGTATGATGCAGGCGGCCGGTTGCAGCAGACCCTGACTAATTTCACAAATGTGCCGGGCATAGCAGCCTATGTTAATTCTAATAATTCGGGCAGCAGCCAGCAAATGGTTGTATACGATACAGCGTATGCGGGTGCGGGTTATAACCTGGGCTGGACAAACCGAATTATTTACAGTACGGTCAGCAGCAGCCATTACCTGCTGTATGATTCGGCTGTTCTTATTAATACGATTACCGCCGGCCTGGTTAAGACCATTGTAAACGCCTATAACTATGGGGTAGACAGTTCTGTTAACAGCATCAGCAAACATATTTATTTCAATGGCCAACTGGCAGAATACGGAACCCAGTTGAACCAGGCTGATCATCCGGCGCCCGTCTACCAGGCACTCCGTAAAAAACTGTTCCGCAATCTTTCTAACTGGTTCGAGACCGGTCAGGCCTGGCAGGACGATAACTACCGTTTGTTTCCGCTTCCGGGCGGACCTTATGCCAGTATGTTTTACCAGGGCTTTTCTACCGGTGCCGCACAACCCTATACCCGAAATTATCAATACGATAATTCTTATACCAGTGATCAGCTGAATCAATCCGTTATCAATTACAGTTTAAAAGGACAGGGTACGGGCAATTATACTTATGTACTCCGGTTTTATTACGGCGAACAGTAAATTCCTGCAATAGTTTCTTTGCAAAGCAAACCCTGCTGCGGCATCTGCCGTAACAGGGTTTTATCGCTACAAACCCCTCTTTTACCGCTATATTTCTCTTCCGGGCCATTTATCTGTTAATTTAGTTTCATCTGCTCTTACCTACCGGCAAAATCAGCACGGCAGTAAGGGATGATGCTGATTTGTATTGTATGAATAGAATTTACAGGTGCCTGTATATACTTTTTCTGGTTTGCTGCTATCACATTTCCTGGGCAAAACATGTGAAAGGGGGGCATATAGAATATAAATACAATGGTGTGGGCGCTTCCGCGGGCACCTCCAACTATACTTTTACAGTTACCGTATTTTTCAGTTGTACTACTTCCGGGCCGAAAGACAATGTATACCTGGGTATTTTCAATGCCGGTACCAATGCAGCCGTTTTATCGCACCAAATCTCTACTACCACGGCACGCACCGTTACTAAAACAAGTATCAACCCATGCATGAGCAACCCGCCTACCATCTGCTATGAAATATATACTTATGTGTATACCACCGATTTGCCTGATAACAGTGCCGGCTATGTGCTGGCTGTTCAGGACGCACTAAGGGTAGATGGCATTGTGAATATAACCAACTCTGCCAGCGATGGCATAACCTTAACGGCCACTATGCCGGGAACCATCAACGGCACCGACTACCATACCAACAGCAGCCCCACTTTTATTTTTAAAGACACGGCCATTGTTTGTTACCAGGGATCCTTTACTTACCAGTTTGCAGCAACCGACGCAGACGGCGATTCCCTGTCCTATTCTTTTGGCAACGGCTTAAATGTTACCAATGCCAGCGGTAATACATCCGGGTCTGCCCCTGCCGCTCCGCCCTATAATCCTTTAACCTATACCGCTGGGTACAGCGGCACCGCACCGCTTGGGAACGGGGTCAGCATCAACCCTGTCAGCGGGTTGATATCTGGCGTAGCCCCTGCCACCACCGGCGAATATGTGGTTGCCGTGTATGTAAAAGAATGGCGGAATGGCATCCTGCTGGACTCGGTAAAAAAAGAATTACAGATCTATGTATACAATTGCAGCCTGGTGGCAGCATCGCTGAATACTTCTTATATTAATTGCGATAATTTTACTTTCAGCTTTCAGAATGAATCAGGCGCTTCTTCCGTTTCGTCTTATCTATGGGATTTTGGCGTTACCAATTCCAAAACTGATACTTCTTCGCTGCCAACCCCTACTTTTACATACCCAGACAGCGGCCTGTATACCTTAAAACTGCTGGTGAGCACAACGGGTGGTTGTACCGATTCTGCCAAAGCCCCCGTTAAGGTATATCCTGGCTTTACGCCAGATTTTACGGTGGCAGGTAGCTGTTACCAGTCGCCCTTTGTGTTTAAAGACAATACCACTGCAAAATACGGCAGTGTTAACGGCTGGATGTGGGACTTTGGTGATCTTAGCTCCATTAAGGATACCTCCACCGCAAAAAATGCGAGTTACCAATACCCGGCACCCGGGAATGCCACCGTAACACTCATTGTTAACAGCAGCAAGGGATGTATTGATACCGTTAGCAAGGTGATCGCCATCAATGGCAAACCCGATATACAGCTGCCTTTCACCGACACCCTTATTTGCAGCATCGACAGCCTTCCGCTGGCAGTGCAGAGCAGCAATGCCACTTCTTTTAGCTGGAGTCCGGCGTATAATATCATCAATCCCAACACGGCTAACCCGGTTGTATACCCGAAAGACACAACTATATACACCGTTACCGTTACAGATAAAGGTTGTATAGACAGTGCTCTTGTAACCGTGAATGTGCTGGATTATATTACAGTAAGCCTGCCCGCAGATACCACCATCTGCCAGACAGACAGCATCCGCCTGCGGCCCACCACCTATGGCCTTAGTTATAGCTGGACGCCGGCCACCGGACTCAGCAGCACGTCTGTAAGATACCCGCTGGCCGCCCCGCTGGCTAACATTGCTTATACCATCACCGCTAACCTGGGCAAATGCCAGGCAAAAGCATCACAGAACATAAAAGTCGTAGCCTACCCCAAAGCAGCGGCAGGGCCCGATACCACTATCTGTTTCAATGGTACTGCCATGTTAAACGGCTCCATAAAAGGGGTCCTTTTTACCTGGTCGCCAGCCGGCAGCCTCACAAACGCGGGCACACTTACACCGGTGGCGAAGCCGTTATACAGCACTTCGTATGTACTAACGGCAATAGACACCCTGGGATGTCCCAAACCCTTCAGTGATACGGTATTGGTAAATGTTTTACCGCCCATTGTACTGACGGCCGGAAACGATACCTCTGTTGTGGTGGGCCAGCCCCTGCAGCTGAATGCAGTAAGTTCAGACAGCGCTGCGCTCCTGTACAGCTGGTTGCCGGCCTCCTGGTTGAACAGTGCGGCCATTGCCAGTCCGCTGGCCATTATTACTACCTCATCTGTTGACAGCATTACCTATACGGTAACGGCGGTAAACGCAATTGGCTGTTTTGCCACAGACAATATAAAAGTGGTTGTGTATAAAACCCAGCCCGATATTTTTGTACCCACGGCTTTTTCACCCAACGGGGATGGGAAAAATGATGTGATCCGGCCCATATTGGTGGGCATTGCGAACCTGGATTATTTCCGTGTTTTTAACCGCTGGGGCCAGCTGGTCTTTTCCACCTCGCAAAATGCCAAGGGCTGGGATGGAAGGATTGGCGGGCATATCCAGGATCCCGGTGCATTTGTATACGTTGTACAGGCAAAAGACTATGCCGGTAAAACCATTTTTAAGAAAGGAAGCTTTGTGCTGATACGATAGCATAATATCATTTACAATAGAATTTTTCCGTTCACCTGTCAAAGTTTTTGAACCGGGGGATTGAAGACTGGTCAATGGGGAATCTGCCCTATTAGCACATTTTCCTCAATGGTAATGCATAAACACCGGGGTAATCTCATATCCGGGCGGTGCAAAAGCGGTGTTCTTTAAAAAACTGGTATCGGTAAGGGTGTGTAGAAATGCCGTCAGCTGGCCGGTTTCATAATTGCTCAGCGGTATTTTATGTTGCAATAGAGAATCCGTGTTTGCGGCAATGGACATTTTATTGCGGTAATGTTCATATACATTTTGCAGGCTGAAAAAACGCCCATCGTGCCCATACGGAAAAGTGATGGCTACATTTCTCAAAGAAGGCACTTTGAATTTCATTGAATCTTCCTGCCGGCCGGTTATTTTCATCCTTCCATAATCGTGCAGCGTGGTATCCAGGCGCAGGCCGGTGTTGCGATAAGAGAAATCAGTAAACAATGGCTCTTTGTGGCAACCCGTACATTTCTGCCTGAAAATATCATAGCCGAGTTTTTCAGGCAATATAAAAGCAGCTTCGCCCCGCATTACTTTATCATACTTACTGTTACTGCTCACCAGCATCAGCACAAACTGGCTCAAAGCCATGGTCATTCTTTGGGTATTAATAACCGGCGTACCAAATGCTGCTTTGAACATTCTTTTATACGCTGTATCGCGGTTTAATTTCTTCATTACATTCAGCAGGGTTTCGCCCATCTCGTTGCTGGCGGTCAAAGGGGCCAGGGGTTGCAGGTCCAGGTGATTAATACCACCATCCCACATAAATTCCTTTTGCCAGGCAAGGTTCTGAAGAGACGGCGCATTACGCGTGGTAAGTGTATTGTTATAGCCGTGGCTGAGGTTATGATCATAAGTAGCGAAAGCCCCGAATTGCTGGTGACAGCTGGCACAGGAGATCGTGGAATCCTTACTCAGCTTTTCATCGTAAAACAATTTCCTGCCCAGTTCAAAACCCTCTTTCGTAAGCGGGTTTTTTTTGAAATCATACAACGGCGCCGGCCAGCCAGCCGGTACCGGGAAAACAAGTGGTGTGGTCTTGTTGCTTTCATTTACCCAGGCAACGCCCAGCATAAAAAAAACCGCAATCAATATAATGGTCTGTATTCTTTTCATGGTGAAACGGAAAACATGGCACTGTAATTATCGGCAATCTGCATGGCCAGTTTGCCCGGCTGGTGACAAACAGGCGACGCGGAAATTCTGACGGGGTGAACACCATTAAACCAGGCTAAAATATTTGCGTTGATAACCAGCTGGTCGCCACCAGCAGCCAATTTGTTTCCGACAGCCAGTGTAATTTTCCTGATGGCATTTTCCTGCTGCCTGAAACCGCCTATATGCCAGCTGAAACTGTGTACAGGTGCGTGAGAAGAATCACTCTCTCCTTCCAGCTTGGCAAATACATAACCACTGTTCCAGGTCCAGAACATACCATTCATCGGGTCAAGGCTGCCCGTTTGCACACCGCTTACATTTTGTATACTATCGATGCCCAGTTGAAAGCTGATGGATTGTATATTCTCCGCAGCCGGCAGTACAATTAATTTAGACAGGGAATCTTCTTCGCTCACCAGGTATTCGCCTGGAAGGATATATTTTTTGTTGTCTGCATTGCTGTAAGAAAAGTGAGAAATATAATACCTGAATTTACTTACCACGAATGGTTCGCCAAAAGGATCGGTATAGGTTTCATCAAACAGCTTCAGTTCCTGTGTGCCTACCCAGTTTTTAAAGCGGATGGTTATTTTTTTATCAGCCGGTGCCGGGCGCTGAAAACCTGTCAGCAGCCAGCAACAAAAAAAAAGGATGGCCGGTGGAAGCTTTTTTGCGAAACGATTCTTTTTCATTTGCTCTTTTCTTTACAACGCGGGTTAAAGATACGCCGGACGGCTGTTATACCACACAAACCAGCTGAAGGATGTTGGACAGAATTGTTAAAATACCGGCCGTTCCGAACAGCAGGCGCACGGTTATTACCAGGCTTTATACGGGAGCAAATGATATATTGTGGAGTTGGGTTATTTTTACGCAATGCTAAAAATTATCCGTCACTTATTGCCTTTGTTCCTAGTACAGTTTTTTACCTGGCTGGCCTTATTTGAATTGTGGATTTATGCCACACCGGTGATTACACGTTACATGTTTAATACCACTGATGCGGAAAGCGGTGCATTTGAACATGGCACTGCCTGGGTAGGGCTTTGCTTTGCCTTTTACAGCATGCTGGCTGCGTTCCTGGTATTCCTGATACCGATATTATCTAAAAAAGTGGCCAAAGAAAAAATACATGCCTGCGCATTGCTGGCGGGCGCTATTGGTTTATCGCTGATCTATTTTATCAGGAATAAATACCTGTTGTTTTTTTCATTTGGGTTTATCGGTATTGCCTGGAGCAGTATCGGCAATATTCCTTACGCCATTATCAGCAGTATAGCTCCCGAGGAAAAAATGACCACCTATTTTGCAGTGTTTAATTTTTCTGTGGTCATTCCACAAGTAATGGCAGCATTCCTGCTCAGTTTTGCCAACAGAAGGTTTTTTAACGGCGACAGCATCCACCTTATGTTACTGGGTGGGGGCAGTATGTTAGTAGCCGCCATTTGTATGTTTTTTGTACAACCTGCAAAAGCGATACCGGCAGCCGCATAGAAAATCAGGCATCACCACATCAGCCATTATATCATGCATCGTCCTCCGCCGGCGGCAGCGCTTCCACCTCCTGCAATTTCCGGTTAATGGCACGGGTTCTTTTGCCCATCAGTTCATCAATATGACCACTGGCGCTTTGCAGGTTTTTTTGTGCCTTTTCCATGAGACCGCTGAATTTGGCAAATTCGGTTTTTACCGCCCCCAGGATTTTCCAGACCTCGCTGCTGCGTTGTTGCAGCGCCAGGGTCCTAAAACCCATTTGCAGGCTGTTCAGGATGGCCGCCAGCGTGGTGGGACCGGTCACGATTATTTTATATTCCCGCTGCAAAATATCCAGCAGGCTGGCTTTGCGCACCACTTCGGCATAAATACCTTCAAAAGGCAGGAACAGGATGGCAAAATCAGTGGTATTGGGCGGGTCGATGTATTTATCCCTGATATCCCTGGCCATTTTTTTTATTACATTGTCCATGTTACGGGAGGCGGTTTCTATGAGTGCTGCGTCTGCTGTGTCGTATGCATCCTGCAGTTGCTCATATATTTCTTTTGGAAATTTGGCATCTACCGGTAACCACACCACGCTGGAACCTTCGTCTCGGCCCGGTAGTTTAATGGCGAACTCTACCAGGTCATCAGAATCAGGTTTTGTTTTAACATTGGCGGCATATTGTTCGGGCGCCAGCACCTGCTCCAGCAGCATGGCCAGTTGTACTTCACCAATACCACCCCGCATTTTTACATTGCCCAGTACTTTTTTAAGTCCGCCTACATCCTGCGCCAGCGCTTGCATTTCACCCAGGCCCTTTTGCACACTCTCCAGTTGACGGCCTACCATTTCAAATGACTGTCCCAGTCTTTCCTGCAAGGTTTTTTGCAGCTTTTCATCCACGGTTATTCTCATTTCCTCCAGCTTTTTTTCATTGCTTTCCATCAGTTGGGTCTGCCGCTGGTCCAGCTGGGCAAACTTTTCCCTTTGCAGATCATTAAAAGATGCCAGGCTTTTGTCGAAGGTCTCTCCAAAACTTTTAACGGCCGTTTCCAGCGCCTGCCGCAGCAGCTGGCCGTCATTTTTGTCCTGTTCCGCCAGTAGCAGCAATTTTGCTTCCACCTGCAGGCTTATTTTTTCCAGCCGTTCAATCGTGCTGTTGGCCAAATCTCTTTGACCCGTTCTCAATTCATCGAATTTCAATTTCTGTTCAGCAGAAAAATCTTTCAGTCCGGCAGCCAGCGACTCGCGGCTTACCCGGCTACTGTCTTCTATTATCCTGCCCAGCTGCTGCAGGATTTGCTGCTGCTGTGCTGCAGACTGTGCAAGCGTTCTTACCAGTTCTTCCTTAAAATTGCCCAGCGTATCATTCAGCTCCATCCGATTTTCTTTTAGCAGGGATGCGCTTTCTGTCCGGTTTAACAGGAAATCTTCCTTGAGCCCGGATTGCAGTTTGTCTAGCTTTTCCGCGATGGCGGCTGTATCACGCATTGGCCTGGGCCTGAAAAATACTATCAGCAGGATGACCAGCACCAGCAATACCAGTATAATCATTGTTTCCGTTTGCATACAAGAAGAGAAAAATTTTAGTAAAGGTAAAAGGTACGCTTTGTATCTAATCTCCGGTTGTGTTAAGTACATTTGAACCGTGATTCTTTTGCAAATATTTTAATTTTATTTCTACCAGTATGATTAATGTTCGCCGCGCCACCCGGGAAGATATTTTGCCGTTGACAGATCTGTTTGATCTTTACCGGATTTATTATCAGCAGCCATCTGATATTGCTTCGGCAAAAGCCTTCCTGCTACAAAGAATGGACAAAGAAGAATCGGTCATTTTTGTTGCGGCTGCCGGAGATCGGCTGATTGGCTTTACGCAGTTGTATCCGTTGTTTTCTTCGGTTGGCTTAAAAAGAACCTGGCTGCTGAATGATTTGTATGTGCATGCCGGCTTTCGGGGTGAAGGGGTAGGCACAAAATTGCTGGAGGCCGCCCGCGCGCATGGACTGCAAACCGGCGCCCGCTACCTGATGTTGCAAACACAAATGGATAATTTTACAGCGCAGTCCGTGTATGAAAAAAACGGGTGGCAGAAGTTATCAGATTATTTTTATGAGATGCCGCTAGATTGATCTTGGTGTTTTTAAAACCAGCCACGCCGCCTGAAAACGGTTAACATCCAAACGGGTATTACCAGCATTAAGGCAACCGCAATAAAAAAACCATAGCGGTTGTGCAGGTATGGTATCCGGTCGAAATTCATACCAAAAATACCCCCAATTACCGTGGCGGGGGCCATCAGGCAGGTAACCACCGCCATTACTTTCATTACTTCATTCATGCGGAGGTTTACATTATTGATATACAGGTCCTGCATGCTCATCATCATGTCGCGATAGTTTTCCGTTAAATCAAAAGCCTGTACAATATGGTCGTATACGTCCTTAAAATATTTGGTGGTATGGTCGTCCAGCAGATCACTTTCACTTCTTATAAAGCCACCTATTAGCTCACGCACAGGGGCGATATTTCTTTTAAGCACTATCAGTTCCTTACGCAGCTGGTTGATCCTGGCCAGCGACTGGGTATTGCTGCTGCGTATCACTTCTTCTTCTACCAGCTCTACCTGGTCGCCTAGTTTTTCCATTACCAGGTAATAGTTGTCAACGATCATATCCAGCATGGCATACAATAAATAATCTGATCCCCGCTGGCGTACCTGGCTTTTGGCAATATTCAATTTTACCCGCAGTGGGCCAAATACATCTCTTTTTGCATCTTCCTGGAAACTGAGCACAAAATGATTGCCGAGTACAATGCTGATTTGTTCGGTTTCTACTGTTCTGCTGGTTTCATTATAATATAACATATTCAGCAGGCAGAACAGCAATCCTTCCACTTCGTCCATTTTGGGCCGCTGGTTAACGCTTAAAATATCTTCTGCCACCAGGGGGTGAACGCCAAAATGCAGGCAGATGGCTTCCACTTCTGCTTTTCGCAGGCCATCAATATTGATCCAGCTGTTGCTGCCGGAGTTATTGTACACATAGCATTGTTCTACATTTCCCAGTTTTCTTTCTTCAATGGTATCAGCCGTATAATCGTATACCGTTATCACTACGGAATCAGGTTCTTTCCGCTCAGGTACTGCTGTGGGGTTAACGTTAAAAATTTCTTTTGTACGCTTTGTGCTGAACAGCGCAGGCAGTGCGGAAAAGCCCAGGTATGTATTCTGCTGCATACGCTAAGATAGAAATATCAGTTCTGCTTTTATCCCTTTCGCATCATTTTAAGTGTAAACCAGCCAATCACCAGTATAATAATGAACATCAGGGTCCATAACCAGCGTTTATTTTGAAACAGCTCTACACCGGCCTGGGGGGCCGGGCTTTGTATGGCATGCTCTTCTGCCGGCAATAAGGCAACCACCGTTGGCGGAATCTTATCAGCAAAAAGCTCAATATCGTACCGTGGCCGCAATGCCTGGCTGTTTCCATATACCAGCCACCAGGATTTGGCCGGTTCCGTAAACCGTGCGAGCAAATAGTACTCGTCTCCTTTTATTTCACAGCTGCCTATTTGCAGCGGCCGGTTGTCGCCATTGTCTATTTTTAATTCCAGCCTGCTCAGTATGGTACTGCTAAACAACAGCTCTTTTTTTTCAACAGAGCTCAGTGTTCCGCTGACAATATCTCTGTATTCATACGACCATCCCTTTTCTGTTTTAAAACTGTCTGCCAGATAGCGGATGCTGAAAGGTCTGTAATAATCAAAACTGTCTTTAATAGGCAGGGTCAGGCTGTTAACAGGCACCGGCGAGGGCAACTCAATATTTATTTTTGTCTGATGTTGCATTGCATCTTCTGTAATCACCGTATGTACAATCGCATAGTTCCTGGCTTTTCCCATCGTTGTTTCCTGCCTGAATAGGCCAGCGTTCAGGAAGACGGGCTTTTCATCGCTGTTGAGCCGCAGTCGGAAATAACGATAACGCGCATCCGGAAATGCCAGCGTGGTGAACTGGTAATCGGTGAGGTTGTTTCTTATGGATAAAATCCGGTAATTATCTGCAATCGTAAACCAGGACCGCTGATCCTGGCTTCCTTCAAGCATCACCCGCCAGTCGAAGTTTGCCTGGCTAAAGTTGAGTTTTATCCGGTTGATCGTTTGTTGCACCGGCGATTCGAAAGTATAATACCAGCCCTTCCTGTTTCCTGACTCATTAATCATCCAGAAGCTGATTTCAACAAGCGTTGTTTTTGCTGCCGCCACCTGCAACAGGAATGGCGCACTAATGGTATCATTGTTGCTCGTTACTCCAAAGAGCCGAATGTCTGAAAGATCAGACGTTGTTTTTCCAAACATGTCATCGGGTAAAATAATTTTATGCCATTGGTCCCGTACCCCTTTCAGCTCTCTTTTATAGGCATATTGCTGCATCTGTGCAGAAGCAGATCCGAAAAGCAAAAGCACCAGGATGGCCATCAACCCATTATTTTTCCGCTTCATCGGTTATGATGTGTTTGTATTTATTATACAAAAAGGAAATGATCAGCAGCAGGATGCCCAGTGATACAAATACAATTGTTTTGGCAATCGTGCCAAGGTCTGCTATATCATAAAAGAAAAGTTTTAACAGGGTTATCCCAAACAATATTATCGCCCCTATCCGTAAATGCTTCCTGTTTTTCCAGATGCCCAAGGCAATCAGCAGCAAAGAATAGCATCCCCAGAGTATGCTCAGCCCAAGTTTATGCGACTCGCCTGAACCAGCCTGGTCCATCCAGTAAATCAGTTCACTGCTGGCCATCCATAAAACAGTTATGTGCAACAGCAGGTCAAACGCCATCCTGAGCGGAACCTTTATTATTTCCTGCCGGGTATATTTGTAACAAACGGTGAGTAACAGGACTACCAGCACAAAACAGGTATACCGAAGCCCCAAATTGAACAGGCTGCTGTGAAAAACAGCTTGCTGCTGTAACAGGTTATTTGCCTGTAGCTCACCCAGCGCTGTTAATCCTTGTGAAAGAACCAGCATAATGGCGATGCTGTTCAACCCCAGGTTCACATAAGCCAGCCAGGTATTTTTTATGTATTTAAGGTTTGCGACAGATAATAAAAATAAAAATAAGAGCGTGTAGTTGATGATCCATACTGTTTTATAGTTGAGTAATTCGCTTTCGCCAGCGCCTGGTATACCCGGGTGTATTGTCTTATTGTATACCTGGTTAAAATAGCGTTGGTTCCAGTAGTTGACCACTTCAAGTCGTATTGAATAGTAAAGTGTAAACAGCAAAATGGCGGGAATTACCACAGAAAAAAAATCCGCTATCCATTTGTATTTGTTCGTTGCTGCGGCATC
Source organism: uncultured Flavihumibacter sp. (assembly GCA_964245425.1). Lineage (GTDB taxonomy): Bacteria > Bacteroidota > Bacteroidia > Chitinophagales > Chitinophagaceae > JACMLD01. The sequence goes on from CAXTMV010000142.1 coordinate 11,982, forward strand.
TGTTCTGCGCATGCTTAAAAACTGAATAAGGGCAACAGCGGTAATGAACAGCACCGAACCAAGGAAGAGATGATTCAGAACGGGGGCAATCACCGGTTGCCTTGCACCCCCGTAAAGGTTATTGTATCCCAGTTGCCAGTCCTGTAAAAGGCTGGCGAAAGCCAGCAATAGTAACGGGTAGGAAATTTGTTCATAGATGGGTACCGCCCTGGCTGTTCCGATCCAGAAAAGCAGGAGTGCCTCTCCTGCCCACAAAAGGGTTACCCAGCTGCCATCCAGCTGAACCGGTATGGCAATGGTGATAAATACAAGGGCCAGTCCCGATACCAGGAAGAACAGGTTCCTGTCGGCCAGTTTTTGCAGGTAAATAATGGTGCTAACGGTAAAATGAACAACGGCATTCGCCAGCGTAAATAAGCCCAGTTGTTTCGACCAGGTACTGTTTTCCTGCAAAATTGCATAGCCGATTCCATAGAATACAAATGCATTCGCCAGCAGCAATACAATATCCCGCAAAACAAATTTCTCTTTCTGGATAAGTTTGTACCCCAAAAAAACAAGGTAAAAGATCAAAAAGAAGATGACCAGGAAAACACAGGCAATGCCAAAATGTTCCGTCGCCCTGTATTGCATGATATACCAGGCAAAATAGATGAGCCAGGTAAGGATAAAGGAACTGTAATAAAGCGATTTCCAGTATTTTTTAAATGCAATGGCCAGGATGCCTGCATTGATGATTGCCATATAGCTGAACAATACGGCAACTTTACCGGAACCATCGCTTAAAAGAAAAGGAACGGCATAAGCGCCTACCAGGCCAATGTGCGCAATTACCTGGCTGTTATAATTCAGGGCTGCTACCACAGTAAAAACGGTGAAAACCACCATCAGCGCAAAAGCAGTTACCTGCGGAAAAAGATTGTAAAAGCCATAGGCGGCATAGGTGATAAAATACAGTATGGCCATGGCGCCGCTAACCAGTACCGCGCTGTATTTTTCGTATTTGGGTTTTAACCACATGCCAAACAACAACAGGCCAAGGCCCATCAAATAACCCAGTATGATCCTGGTGAGCGGGCTTATCAAATCATGTTCTATGGAGTATTTGGCACCAATGCCCACACCAATCACTGTAATGCCGATGCCAATCTTGCTGATCAGGTTTTCGCCAATGAATTTCTCCAGGTTTGTTTTAACAGGGGGTTTTGCAGGCCGTGGAGCTGCCTGAACGCTTTGTTTTGGCAGTTGTGGCGCAACAATCCGGTTGGCGGGTATTATTTCTTCTTCTTTCACCGGGGGAATGCCGCTTTGAACGGATGTAGTTGTTTCTTTTTCTTTATCCGGAACCGGTTTGCCGGAGGCTTTTAACTGGTACAGCTCGTTCCGCAATGCGTATATTTCTTTTGAAAACAACTCCTGCTGCTTCGACAACTGTTCAAGTTTCCCGATAAGCTGGTTAATCCTGTTGGGGTCCTCAGTCATGTTGGTTGAATAATATACTGCCCGGGCCATCGTCCGTCTGTACCGGGCATTATAAATATACTGCACCCGGTGAAATATTCATATACCAGCGCTGGAATGTTTAACAAAGCTGTAAAAGCACGGGTGTATAAGGTAGTAATATGTATTTTGCAAAAATGCGGGGCGTTTATCGCAGGATGCTATTTATGCGTAAATCCGCCGCGCAGTATAACCACCAGGATCTTTACATCAACCCCTCGTCCTTTCAATCCTTCCGAATCTGCATCCTCCCAATCCCTGTCTACAGTTTTTCATACAATGTTCTCAGTTTCTCCCGCGTCATTTTCTTTTCCCAGTCTTTACCCAACGCATTTTCCCAAAGGGGTTTCATGACCATCGATACATCTATCATCTGCTCAAACTGTGCGTCGCTAAGGCCGCCGCAAATGCCATGCGGAATATCGATGTTGTTTTTTTCTACCATCAGTTTAAATTCCCGTACACCCGCTGGATAATATTCTTCCAGGTGGTTCATCACAATGCAATTGCCAATACCGTGTTTGG
>CAXTMV010000143.1:0-13264 GCA_964245425.1 uncultured Flavihumibacter sp.
TCTTTAATATCTGCCAGCTCCTTTTTTATGGTGTTTATAAACGCGGCCACTTGCGGCGCATGTGGATTACCGTAAGGTGCCAGTCCCATCAGCTTATACTCGCCTGAATTGACGGTAAAGCCAAGAAAATAAGTAAATGCACTGTATAACAGCCCCACGGAATGGGGAAAATTCATCTCCTTCAGCATCGATATTTTCTTCCCCTCTCCATAACCAATAGACGCCGTGCACCATTCACCCACTCCGTCGATGGTGAGGATGGCAGACTGCTCAAACGGTGATGGATAGAAGGCACTGGCGGCATGTGAAAGATGGTGTTCTGTAAACAACAGCTTCAGCGATCTTTTATTATAATCACCCACTTCGCGCAATCCCTCGTGAATTAATTTTTTCAGGAATACTTTTTCTTTCAGCCACACAGGAATGGACATTACAAAAGACCGAATACCTCGGGGACTGAATGCATAATATGTTTCAAGCAGTCTTTCAAACTTCAACAAGGGCTTGTCGTAAAACACCACCGCATCCAAATCCGCCATTGTAAGGCCTGCATGTTCCAGGCAATATTTTATTGCCTCGATAGGAAAGTCGCCGGTATGCTTATCCCTGGTAAAACGTTCTTCCTGGGCGGCTGCCATAATTTCTCCCCCGATGGTTAATGCCGCTGCAGAATCATGGTAAAACGCGGAAATACCCAGAATTTTTTTCATACAGTTTATCATTTAATAGCAGGACGTCGTGGCTTATTCAAATATGGTATCCAGCTCCGTTTCGTTCAGACCGGCCGTATTAAAGCCGGGGGTGGCAAAGAGAAATCCTTCTTCGCCGTTATGGTATTGCAGCATGCGTTCAATATGATTGATAAAGGAAGCCTGCAGCCGGTGAATGGTGGATGCTTTGTGTGCCTTTGAATGGTAATTGAATTCTACCAGCAATTCACCGTTCATGACCATAGCGTTGCAATCCAATAAAGCGGTGACAGCGTTATCCGGGTGGGTAAAAAGCCCGGTGAACCGCTCATCAAAAGAAAACAAATCGTTATTGAATTCCCGGCCAAACTGTCCCAGGTAGTTGAACCGGATGCTGGCCGGCGGTTCTGCCGTTTCCGAAACAGGCCGGTTAATATATTTCAGTATACCATACCCGATGCCATAGTCGGCCACCTGCGCAAACTGATCTTTTATAGACGTCACCTGCTGCTGCAGTGGCCCTTCGGTCAATGTTAGCTTTAATGGGTACAGCGTAGTAAACCACCCAACCGTCCTGGCCGTATCTAACGGTAAAGCCTGTCTGCCAAAATTCTCCTGTTCAATGGTAAAGCAAGACTGCCCGGTCCATTCCTGCAGCGCCAGCAAAAGGGCCGTGTTAAGCAACACGGGCACTTCAGTTTCATACCGCTGCGGCGACTGCACTAACAGCGCTGCTGTTAATGCCGGGTGCAACTTTGTGGTCATTTTTCGCTGTTGCCCGGCGTTCCATTCTGTCGTATTCCAATCGAGCGGAAGGCTGCCGGCTGCCTGATCCATTGTGCGCCAGTAGGCTTCCTGCTGCTGCACTGACGGCGCCATTGCTGAAAGAGCTGCCAGGAATGCAGGCGCGCCGGCTGTTTTGCGGGGAAGCCTTGCGGCATTCCCCTGTGCCGCGCAGAGCAGGTATAAATCTTCCAGTAATATCCGCCAGGATAAGCCATCCATTACCAAATGGTGGGCTGTGATCAGCAAATAATCTGACCCGTTTTCTTTGTACAATGCTGCCTTAACCAGGAGATCGTTGCTAATATCAAACTCATATTTTCCTGCAACAAAGAATGGATTGGTAACCGGCAGTGCCGCATCTGCGCCGGTCTCTTCCAATACAAACGGCTGGTTGATGTGCGCGTCGTTATAAAAAAGCGTATTGTTTACTGCATTATAATTAATTCTTAACCCATCGTGCTGCCCAATTAATTTCTCAAAGACGGTTGCCAGAAAAACCGGGTGAGGATTATTATGCATTTGCAAAAGCACAGACTGGCTGTAATTGCCGGGATGTGCAAATTGCCGGCCGAAGAACCAGGCTTCTATAGGCAACAGTGCGCGTTCGCCCTGTACAAACCCCTGCTCATGCATACCTAGTTTTTCTTTGACGATCGCTTTCAGGCAAACCTGCTCTACCGTATGGAAAACAAGGATATCTTTTACAGCCACCGAAACCCCCAAGGCCCCCAGTGCCGATACTATCTGAACGGCTTTGATGGAATCGCCACCCAATTCAAAAAAATTGTCCGTTACAGACAGGTCATCCTGGCCCAATACATGTTTCCACACCTGCAGCATCCTATCTTCCAATGCATTGCCGGGCATTTTTATGCCGGGCTGCTCTTTTTCTGTTGCCGGATCGGGTAAAGCATTATAGTCAACCTTACCATTACCGGTAAGCGGTATGGTGCTAAGGCAGGTGAAGCGGACAGGTATCATGTAGTAAGGCAATCGGGCAGACAGGTAGTTTTTCAGGTATGCCTCTGCGATAGTTGTGTGGCCGTCTGTACAGGTATAATATGCGTACAGGTTTTTATTTTGCTGACTGTCAGTTTTTACCAGCAGCAGGGCTTCGTGCATGCCTTCATGACTGAGCAATTGGTTTTCAATTTCAGCCAGCTCTATGCGATGGCCATTTAGTTTCACCTGCCTGTCTGTACGGCCGCCGTACAGTATGGTGCCGTTTGGCAGCCGCCTGGCCAGGTCGCCGGTTTTGTACATTCTTTTCCCGGCAACAAAAGGATGGGGAACAAATTTGGCGGCTGTTAATGCTGCATTGCCCGCATAGCCCAGTGCCAGTCCGTCGCCGGCGATATATATTTCGCCGGGCACCCCGGTAGGTACCGGTTGTAAGTATTTGTTGAGCAGGTAAATCTGTGTATTAGCAGCGGGTATGCCAATGGGCACAGACAAGTGTTGTTCTGCCGGGTTATATGCATGAATCATGCAGCCCACCGTGGCTTCTGTTGGACCGTATTCATTGAACATTTCAACACCTGCACCAAATTGCCGGCAGATGGCTTCCGCCACCCGGGTTTCCAGGTCTTCGCCACCAATGATAAATTTCCGGATGCGGCTCCTGCGCATTGTATCAGGCGATACAGCCGAAAGAACCAACTTCAGGTGCGAAGGGGTGGCTTTTATAATATCTGATTTATTGTCTTCAATAACTTTTTCTATGAGTGAGCCATCGCCCTCCCCTTCATAAACAACAATCCGGCCGCCGGTTACCAATGGCGTAAATATAGATGTAACAGTAAGATCAAAAGAAATAGACGTATACAATGCATACGACAATTTTTCTTGCCGGCTGTATTGTGCTGCCGCCCAGCTGATATAGTTCAGCAGGCTCTTATGACCTACCATAACGCCTTTCGGCTGGCCTGTTGTACCAGAGGTGTAAATAATATACGCCAGGCGGCTGTCAGCATCGTAAGCTGCTACCGTTACCTGGCTGCGTCTTTCATAGCCGATTGCCAGACCATTTGCATCCAATACTACGATAGCCGGGTCGCCATCTTCGTAATGCAGGTTGGCCACCAGTTGTACCAAATCAGCAGTAGCCATTACCGTTATACAACGGCTGTCGCGGAGAATATATTTGATCCGCTCTTCCGGCAGGCTGATATCGATGGGCAGGTAGCAGGCCCCGGCTTTTAGTATACCCATAATAGCCACGACCATTTCAGGCGATCTTGGCAGCAGCATGCCCACAATGCTACCGGCACCGATTCCCCTGGCCTGCAAGCTGGCGGCCAGCTGATCGGTTTTTTCATTCAGCGTTCCATAGCTCATCCGGCCTTCAGCCCATTCTACCGCGGTATCATTGGGGCACCGTGCTGCCTGTTCGGCAAATAACTGATGTACCGAATGCGCTGCCGGGTAAGCGATGTCTGTGCTATTAAATCCGCAGGTATACTCCTGGTGTTCTGCTGTTGTCAACAATGCCAGTTCAGCAACCGTGCAGTCGGGGTTATCAATCACCGACTGAACCAGTTGTCCGAAATGTGTTATAAAACGGCCGATGGTGCCGGGCTCAAATAGGCTGCTGGCGTATTCAATGGCATATTTCATTGAATGACCTTCTTCCATTATCTCCATGGAGATATCATACTTGGAAAATCCTGCATCAAAAAAATGTCTTGTCAGCCGGCATGTTTCGCCCGCCCTGTTTACTGCCAGCGCATCCTGGTAAATGAACATGGTATCGAATACACGGTTGCGGCTGCTGTCTTTTTCCGTATCGGCCCACCCAAGCACCGAAGCAAAAGGATAATCCTGGTTGTAGAGGGTAAGATTCAGGTTGTTGTGCTCCCGTTCCAACAGGCTTGTAAAAGGTTCTGTTCCGATGATGCGGGTGCGGCTGGCCAGGTTATTTACAAACATACCCAGGGTGCCCTGCAGGTCTGGATGTCGTCTGCCCGCCACCGGTATACCTATCACCAGGTCTTCCTGCCCGGTATATTTAGAGAGTGCAATTTTATAGATGGTAAGCAACAAGGTGTGAACAGTGCAACGATTAGCGGTTGCCAATTGCCGCAGGCTGTTCACGGTATCGGCAGGAAACAGGTGCTCCACTCTGGCGCCTGCGGTATTGAATAATACCGGGCGGGATCGGTCTGCCGGCATTTGCAGCACGGGTAACTTACCCAAAAGTTGCGACTGCCAGTATTTTTCCTGCGCAGCTGTTCTCGCGGACACCAGGTTGCCGGCTTCCCAGCTTACATAGTCTTTGTATTGTGCCGAAAGTGGCGGCAGTACTTTGCCATCGTACACTTGTAAAAGCTCTTCTATAAAAACCGCCACCGATGCGCCATCTGCCATGATATGGTGAAAATCTGCCACCAGCAGTTGTTGTCCGTTTTCTACCTGCACGATACCTACCCTGAATAAAGGCGCCACTGCGAGATCGAAGGGCTGTACAAAATGCGACAGAACGGATTGCAGGTTGGCCGCCACGCAATGTACCTGCTGTAGCAGAAAGGGCACCCGCTGGTGCAGGATGGCCATGGGCGCAGCTTCCATCGAAAAGGATGTCCTTAAGATTTCATGCCGCTGGATCAATACCCGTATAGCAGACTCCAGTTTTGAAGCATTCATATTGCCGGTTACTGCAAAAGCCAGCGGCATATTATAAGCGATATTGCTTTTATCCATCTGCCATTGGTAATACAGCCTGGTTTGAGCCGATGACAACGGCAGTTGCAGGTCATTCAGCAACGGGGCTTCGCTACTGTTACCAAGCGCATGATAGGCCTGGCCTGGCAATTGACTGATCAATGTTGCCAGTTGTGCAACTGATGGGTGGGCGTACAGCATTTCAAGCGACAGCTCCACCTGGAATTCTTTCCACACAGCCATGGCAAAAGCCGCTGCTTTCAGTGAATTAGCGCCTGCTGCAAAGAAATCATCCTGTATGCCCAGGTTGTTGTGCCGCAGTACAGACCTGGCTATTTCCAGTAATGTTCGTTCTTTATCATTAGAAGGTATACCGGTTGAATTATTTTCTTTTTCCCGTTCTTCGTTCAGCCGTTGCAGTACCAACAATGGTTCATTGAATTGTCCTGCCCTGAATTGTTCCAGCAATTTAAAGCGCTGTAGTTTTCCGCTGGTGGTTCTTGGGATATCCTTTACCGGTACCAGCACCTGCAATTCGGCACCTGTTTTATCGGCTACCAATGCTTTGATGGCAAGCGCCAGTGGCACAAATTTTTCCAGGCTATCGCGGTAAAAAACAAAACCGATGATCTCTTCTTTTTGTGTTGCTGCATTGAAATAGCCACCCGTCACAAATTTATTCAGTTCGGCCAGGCCGGCTTCTTCCACCACTCTTTCCAGATCATGGGGATAATAATTTTGCCCGGCGATATAAATGATGTCTTTGTGCCGGCCGGTAATAAACAAGCTGCCTTCTTTTATGAAGCCGATATCGCCGGTATCCCACCAGCCATGGCGGCTGGCGGCTGCCCTGGTAGAGATGGTATTATTGTAATAACCGCCGGTAACGGCATTGCCCTGTATGAATACATGACCGATGATGCCTTCTGCCAGTTCGTTTTGTTCAGGATCCGTAATCATAATCCGGCAATTGTCTACTGCCTTGCCTACGTTCACGAAAGACACCGCATCTTCGCCTCCTGCGCACAATACGATGCGGTCGCCCGTTCTTAAATAATTACGATCCACCTCAACATGTTTCATGTGGGCTTTCCAGTCAGACATGGAAACGGCCAGTGTTGCCTCTGCCAGGCCATACACCGGGCAGATGGAGCTGGCAGGCAGACCGGTCGTAGACAGTTGTTCAAGAAATTCGCGGGCTGTTTTTTCTGAAATGGGTTCCGCACCATTGTAGATGATACGTACCCCGGACAGATCCCAGCCGTCGGATACACCTGCGCCGAGATTGCGCAGTAAATATTTATACCCGAAATTAGGAGAAGAAAGAATACTGATACGATGTTCGCTTGCTTTCTGCAGCCAGAGCGAAGGGCGCCTGATAAAGAGATTTACCGGCATCAGGTATTGCTGCATACCGATAAGCAACGGGTTAAGGTGAAAACCGATCAGGCCCATATCGTGTGTGAGCGGCATCCAGCTGAGCATGGCATCAGCCGGCGTATAATCAGCTGCGCCTGCTATGGCCCGCATGTTCGTCAGCAGGTTTTTATGGGTAAGGGTAACACCCTTGGGATGCCCTGTTGAGCCGGAAGAAAATTGCAGAAAAGCGATGTCATTTTCATTACGCAGCACCGGCTGACCATCTTTTTTTGCCGCCAGCGCATCGGATCCGTCCAGGCGGTTCTGATCCATTTGTTCATAAATATCCTGCAGTCCTTTTTGCATGGCCAGGCTGCCCAGTCGCATAAAATCATTGCCGGCAATAACCAGGAAGGGATTATTAAGCACTTTCCATACAGCAAATGGTTTTAACCGGTGCTCTTCGTGCTGGCCAACCGATAATGGAACCGGAAGGATGCCTCCCAGCTGGCAGGCCCAGAACAGGATGATAAAGGTCTTGTTATCGGCTACCTGGAAAACCAGCTCATTACCAGGCTGCAGTCCCCGCTGCTGCAGAAAGTATAATGCCTTAAGGGCAGCGGCATAGAGTTCACCGTAAGAGAAAAATTCCTCCACATGACCACTTTCAATGAAAGTGATCCCAATACCCGGGATATCTCTTTTTTCCCTGAGAATGTCTGTAAGTGTAGTGGATATCATGTAAAAAATATAAGCGCTGTAAATGCAGTTAGAGATAGATATTGCCTGCCAGTACGTTGTTGATGATCTTTACAATCTGTTCTGTTTCGTCGTGCAGAAAAAAATGGCCCTTGTTAAAATAGTGAAGGCTGCAAAGCCGGGTACCATGGTATTTCCAGCCATCGCATTCTTCCGCAGTCAGGTTGTCTTCCTTACCCAGGAATACCGATATATTCAGATCAAGCGGCCGTATTTCAGCATGAATATCTGTTTCAGACATCCTGAAATCGTTTCGTAACAGGGGCAGGAAAAGGTCTACCAGTTCCGGGTACTCGAAAAACTCTGGCGGCGTTCCCCCCAGTTCCATCACCTCCTGTTTAAATTGCGTATCATCCATCAGGTGGTATATTTTTTTATCCAGCCGCTTGCTATTGGGTGCGTTACGGCCGGAAAAAAACACATGTGCCGGTGGAGGCAGTCCGTCATCTTCCATTTTTTGTGCCAGCCGGAAGGAAATCATGCCTCCCATACTATGCCCGAAAAACGCGTACGGCGTATCATCCATTTCATTTGTTACCGCCTGGAAGACATCTTCTATCAATTCGGGAATGTCTTTATACAGGGGGTCCTGTATGCGTCGCCCCCTGCCTGCCAGTTCTACCGGAATCAGTTCGATGCCGGGCTTCAGGTACGGTCGCCATTTATTATAAATAACGGCGGACCCGCCTGCATAAGGGAAGCAGAAAAGTTTATACTTTTTCATGGTGGGGTGATTGAAGGGTTCAACCGGGCCGCATCAGGCACCCAGTTCAAGCTGGTCTTTCACCAGTTCAAAATATTTTCTTTTTTGAGAAGCGAGCTTGTAGTGGGTGCCTTCTTCTATTATTTCTCCTTTATCGAGCACCACAATCTTGTCTGCATTTTTTACCGTGCTCAGGCGGTGTGCGATAATAACAACGGTTCTTCCTTTAAAATAATTTTGCAGGTTTTCCATAATCCCGCGCTCATTGTGTGTGTCGAGGCTGCTGGTGGCTTCATCAAAAAACAGGAAAGGCGGGTTGCGGTAAATGGCCCTTGCAATCAGTATTCGTTGTTTCTGGCCGCCACTCAACCCGATACCGCTTACGCCTATGCGCGTATTATAACCCATCGGCAACTGGTGCACAAATTCATTTACATGGCTGATGGTAGTGGCCATGGTAAAACGTTCTTCATCTATTTCATCGTGGCCCAGGCATATATTGCGACGAATGGAATCGTAAAAAATATAGCCGTCCTGCATTACAGTGCCGCATTTTGTTCTCCACCAGCGGGGCGACAGATCCGTAAAAGGTTCATCCCCCAATAAAATGACTCCTTCTGTAGGCGCATAAAAACCCAGCAGTAATTTCATAAGGGTTGTTTTGCCGCTGCCGCTGGCGCCTACAATGGCGGTTACTTTGCCGCGGGGAATCACCAGGTCTATTTTTTTGAGCACATGGCCAGACAGCGGGCCGTGGTATTGAAAAGAAACCTGCTGCAGGCGAATATCCTTGCCCGTACCCGCTTCGCTGTCCGGTACCGATGGCAATGTTTCCATTTGAAGCGAAGGCTTTTCCTCATTTTCCCGGCGGTGCACTTCCTGTAGTCTCTCAAGGCTGAGACCGGCATCCTGCACAGACCGGAAAAACTCAATCAGCTGCGACAGCGGCCCATTGGTCTGACCGATGATAAAAGAGATGCTCAGCATTTCGCCCAGGCTCAGTTTATTGTCTATGATAGCAATGGCTGCGAGATAACTGATAACAATGTTTTTAAAATACGTCAGGAAAGAAAATCCTGTCTGCCGGTATTGTTCCAGCTCCAGGCTTTGCTTATTCAGTTCATATGCTTTGTGCTGGAGTGTCTGCCATTCCATTCTTTTGGTGTCCTCGCTGCCATTCAATTTGATATCCGGCATGCCGGCCACCATTTCATAGAGTTTTTCCTGCATTATTTTGTTCTGTCCAAAACGCAGGTAGTCCAGGTGTTTTCTTTTTTTCTGGAATAAAAAGATCCATAACACACCCATTACACTCAGGCTGCCAAAGACAGCCCAGATGGTAACATTGTAACTTAACAGTATAAAAGAAAAAGTCAGTATCTGTATAACGGAGAAAATAGAATTCATGGCATCGCCGGTAAGAAAAGTTTCTATCCGGTGATGGTCGCTGATTCGCTGAGAGATATCGCCGATTGACCTTGAATCAAAAAAGCGAATGGGTAATTTTAGCAGCTTGGCAAGGAAATCCGACACAATCCGCATGCTTATTTTGGTGTTGACCCGCAGCACCAGACGGCTTCTGAAAACATCCAGCAACGTACTGCTTAAGAACAAGACCAGCTGGGAAAGGGTGAACAGCACTACCAGCGAATGGCTTTTAGTGCCGATTCCTTTATCTACCAGGCTTTTGGTAAGATAGGGAAAGCTGATGCCGATTGCAGTGGTGATAATCATGTAACCAGCCAGCAAGGAAATCTGCTTTTTAAACGGTACCAGGTAATCCAGTAAAAAAGAAAGCCGCCCGTCGTTTGGCTTGTTAGCGGGCGCTGCATAAAAAGCGTCTACAGGTGCCAGGAACAGACCGATGCCAAACCCTTCTTTATCGGGTTGCCATAATTTTATAAAAGCATCTTCACTGATGGTGATTAATCCATGCGCAGGGTCGCCGATAATAAATTCGCGCGCAGTGGTGGTGGCACCCCACCAGGTTTTCTTTGTCTTTACTTCATACAATACCACAAAATGCTCCTGGTTCCAATGCAACACCGCGGGCAATTGAAAACCGGCATTCAGATCATTGATGCAGATTTTGCCGACTACTGTCTGAAAACCCATTTCTTCTGCCGCCTGGCTGATGCCCAGCAGGTTTACGCCTTCCCTGGTAATAAAACAATTCTCCCGAAGCTGGTCCAGGCTGTAGTGCCGGCCATAATATTCGGCAATCATTTTTAAGCAGGTAGGACCGCAATCGAATGAATCCAGTTGAAAGTAAAACGGGTATCTCATATGCTGAAGGATAAGGGCATAGCCAGTAACTGAAGGGTTCCGGATGCTTTAATATCTTTATGATTCAGGTAATTGATAAAATCAGCGGGACGTATATTATTCATACAGCGTTCGGCCAGCTGCTGGTTGGTACGGAGTACCGCTAGTTCTTTTGCGCAATCGGGCATTGCGTATTTACGTGCAAAACCCGCCAGGCAATCCAGCATTTCCCGGTTGTCGAAAGACGAGAGCAGTACATCTGCACCGGTGAAGGCATCGCTGCTGCCGGCAACCGTATCCGTTATCAGCATCCTGTTAAAATGGATAAGCAGGCTGGAAAACAGGTCCTGCAATATTCGCTTTGCTATTTCGGGGTATATTTTCAGATCAATGATCCGCGACAGGAACAGCAGCATGTATAGGAATTCGTTCGGCGCGTTCAGCAGGCTGGCAACCGTACCGTCAAAATCAGTTTCATACAACAGCTTCTCCATATCTTCCACGATGTTAACAAGCGAGTTGTGCAATTCAATGAACGGTAGCATATTTTCTTCAAGTCGCTGCAGGCTGGCGTCGCAACAACTCAGCAGGTAAATTCCTTTTCCCAGTGCACCATCTGTCATAGACAGGTTGGGCGAATTTTCCATCACCAGCCGTCCATGAATAAATTCATTGATGTCTTCTGCCGGAAACGGGTAGGTACGTTGGATCTTCAGCAGACTGATAGTATTGAACAGCCAGCCGATCTCAAGTCCGCCGTTTAAAAAATCCACGATAGACAGTTCCGGCATTTCATCGAGGCGGTTTGTCAGCAATTCCGCTATATAGTCCAGGTTGCGGAGCATGGCAAGGTCATTCATCTGCCAGCACCTGCGCGCCAGGTACAAGGCAAATCTGCACAATTGCGTTGTGTTACCGCTTTCATGCAAACGCAGTGCGGTATTCATATAAAATTCAGTTCGCTGTTCCTGGGTATTTGCTTGTCTTGCATGCTGCGCCATAAGAATATTATTTTGATTTGGTATAAGGCCTTGGGTATAAGGCATAGGCTGCAGGGTCTAAGGTTTTGGTACCAGCCTGTTAAGCTGCGCAAAGAACCTTCAACCTTACCCTTTCAACCTTATACCCTTGAATGTTAGTTGCTGAAAAAATTCCAGGTTTGTATGTAGTCGATGAGTTCCTCTTTGCTGCGTGAGCAGATATTGAGGTATTCGAGCATTAATTTCGATTGGGTTTCGCGGGTGTATCCGCTGTTGAGGCCCCTTTCGTGTGGCAGGTGGTAGAGCCCGCCTGCTGTGCGGTGAATTTTGTAGCCTAAAATTTTGTAGCGTGCGGCGCGTTCCAGATCGTCCGGGCCCCAGCTGGTCAGTTGCTCATTCTCACCGCCATTTTCAATAAAGGTTGCTTTTTCAAGAAACACACAGCCACCCAGGGATCTTTTTGCACCCAGTGCATGGGTTTCTTTGAAGTTCAGCAGCACCCGGTGATCGAGCATCATTCTGAAAATATCTTTAACCAGGCCATTGGTAGAATAAAAAAGGCCGGAATAAGGATACGTAATATGGTATTCTCCCTTGCGCAATACCGTTATAGATTCCACGATCTGTTCGGGAGGCAGGATAACGTCTACATCGTAGAGCGAGACAAAAGCTGTTTTGCTGTGGCTGATCAGCAGGTTATTGTATTTTGTGCGGTGAAAATAAGGGCTGCGATCTTCAACAAAATGGTAGCTGGCATTTGGGGGCAGCATCCAGTCTTTTACCTTCGGCTCGGCACCTGCCTCCACTATAATAATATGTGTGTTAAAATGTTTGTGCAGGTAGCGGCAGGTAATCTCCAGGTTGATCAGCCTGTCTGCAGAATCTATAAAAAGCGGAATCAGGAAAGTTACATCGGTCAGGTCTATTTTGTTCCGGGTTGCTTCCAGTTCGCGGATCAGCTTTACATATTCATGTGCGCAATAGTCCTGGCTGTACAAATCCTGCCGGAAGAAAAACGGGGAATGGGTGGTGAATTCGGTCTTGGCAAAGATCATTTTATTGTCTGCGTTGATCTTGCTGGTAACCCCTGAGTTGTGAAAAATCTTATGATCATTGTACCGGGCAATGGGGTCGGCGGCCCAGGAGAAATCGAGTTCGGCTGAGATGCGAACTTTTTTACCCTGTTTGAGCGCGCTCCAGAAAAGCACCCACATATCAGTACACCAGGCCTGGATGCCAGACTGGTGATCACCGGCTGCCAGCACAGTGGCAGGTACATGGCCAACCGTATTCCTGTTCAGGTAGCGGAACATTTGTTCGCAGTCTTCTTCCATCTGTGCCCAGAAACCGGCATTCATGCCCTTTAGTATATACTGGGCACCACCGGCATTAACATCATTGGCTTCCACTACAGTCGGGTCGATGTTCAACAGCGAACACATGCCATAAAAAGTTTCTTCATCATTGCGTTTAAGGTAAGCGGAGTCCATATAAGAACGGCAATCGGCTACCCACCATTCGTCGCCCGAACTCAGTTGATCAAAATCGGGCAGCGCACGGAAAACAATATCTGAATCGTGGTAAAAAATAACTTCCTTTTCAAGTGCTGGGTAATTACCAAAATGCTGTTTCAGCAAATTGGGCCGCACAGAAGGCGTATAAGAGAATTCATCTTTTGTTCTGGGATAAACGAAAAAGCTCGCTTTGTCTGCATGTTCTTCCACAAATTCTTTAAACCACAGGCTGAGACCATAGGTCTTGTCGGCCCCTACCAGTATATGAATATTTTTAGGCTCTATACCGAATTGCCTGAAATTATGCAATTGCAATTCAATTTGCCAGAGAAAATAATAACTGTCTGGAACTACACTGATGAAGACCATACAAACAGGTTGAACTGATGAAAGAATAAGGCTGCTGTATCGAACAGCAGCCTTACGTTAAAACATTTCACACTAAAAACAACAGCGCACGATCTTAGTTAGCCGATGGGGCAACTGTCTTGCCGGTAGTGGCAGTAGCAGCAACTTTCAGACGGCTGCCGCTTGCACCATGTCCACCAG
>CAXTMV010000143.1:13348-13968 GCA_964245425.1 uncultured Flavihumibacter sp.
TCACTTCTTCACAAGACATTACTTTCACGCTTGAAAACTTTTCGTTGATTTTGTTCAATTTTGCTTTCATGACAATTGTTTTTTTGATGATTAATGTTTGTTTTCTAATTAGTGATCAACCGCAATTAAGCAGCCTTTGTTGCAACAACTGAAGCAACCACCAGACGGCTACCACTTGCACCGTGGCCACCTGTGATGTTTTTAACTTCTTCGCTGGACATAACTTTTACAGTTGAGAACACTTCGTTGAGTTTGTTTAATTTTGATTTCATAATTTGATTTTTTTTGTTTTGTTAGATGATTAATTTGTTGAAATAAAACTATCTGATTTTTCAATAAAAAAATCAACGCCATCAAACTAATTCAATCTCACGGCAATTCAATTGCCGGGAAGACAAAAAAAGTTTTCAGGCCGGCTGGTTTCGCTACAAAAAAAGTCATTTTCTCCTCTCATACCAGCTTCGTGGCAATACAGTTGCCGGGAACAAATAAAATAAATTACAATTATACCTCAACGTTAGAAAATTAATTTTGAAATGAATACTCACGCGACCTTGCGAACTTAAAATTAAAAGCACCGTCTTTCTGGTAATAATAAGTTTCTTTCTTCCTGCTGTACT
>CAXTMV010000144.1:0-13897 GCA_964245425.1 uncultured Flavihumibacter sp.
TAATCGCCAAAACTCCAGTTGCCCAGCATTTCAAACATGGTATGGTGGTAGGTATCCACCCCTACTTCTTCCAGATCGTTGTGCTTGCCGCTTACGCGCAGGCATTTCTGGGTATCGGCTACCCGGCTGTGTTCCGGCTTTTTATTACCCAGGAAATAATCTTTGAACTGGTTCATGCCCGCATTGGTAAATAACAGGGTGGGGTCGTTTTTAATAACGATGGGAGCAGAAGGTACAATGGTATGGCCTTTTGCCAGGAAGAAATCCAAAAACTTTTGACGAATGGCTGCACTGGTTAACATACTGGAACAATCTTTGGTTGTTAGTTGCCCGCCTTAGGGCTATATTTGGTAATAATAATGGTTTGAAACCCGGCAAAGGTAAGGATAAGGGGGGATGCCCGGTCAGTAACCGGCAGCAGCGCAAGCAAAAGAGGTTTATATGAACAACGGTTGCTAAATTAATTTTCTGCCCTGGGGTATGAAAAAAATTAAATACTACTATAACACCAATACGCTCCGTTATGAAAAGCTGGAGACACCCCTGCGGGTAAAATTGCTGCGCATACTAGGTTTCCTGGCCGCTTCTGTGGTGAGTGCCATTATCATTGTTTCCATTGCTTTTAAATACCTGGCCTCACCGGCGGAAAAGAACCTGCAACGGAAATATGATGTGGTGGAGGAAAAATATGATATCCTCAACGATCAGCTGGTTAAACTACAACAGCAGATGGTTGACCTTGAAAAAAGAGATAATGGTGTATACCGGGTTATCTTTGAAGCCAGCCCCATCCCCGACAGCGCCCGCGCCAAAGCCATGGAAAAGCAAAAGGAAATACAACTGGTGCAGGGCATGAACCAGAGCGATTTAACCGGCTCTGTGGCTGCTACACTCAACAACCTCAGCCAGCGCATCGCGTTCCAGAACAAGTCTTTCGATGAAATAGGCGGGTTTATAAAAAATAAAGAGGTCTTACTGGCATGCACACCCGCTATTCAGCCGGTCAGTAATAAAGATCTCAGCCGCATTGCTTCGGGTTTCGGGTACCGGATCGACCCGGTGTACAAAACCGTTAAGATGCATGCAGGACTCGATTTTGCTGCGCCACAGGGCACGCCCATCTATGCCACTGCCAATGGCACTGTTACGGTAGGCGGCAATACAGGCAACGGGTATGGCAATCATGTGGTCATTAACCATGGCTACGGGTATGAAACCCTGTACGGGCACATGGTGCGGGTAAAAGTGCATGCAGGCGAAAAAGTAAAACGTGGCGAGATCATTGGCTGGGTAGGCAGTACGGGCAAAAGCACGGGCCCGCATTGTCATTATGAAGTGCACAAAAACGGGCAGCATGTAGACCCCGTATACTTTTTTTATAACGATCTTACGCCTGAACAGTTCGACCGCCTGCTGAAGATGGCAGCTTCGCCGAACCAGAGCTTTGATTAAGGGTGTATGGTCTGAGGTTGGCGGTGTAAGGTTCGTTTGCGCAGTGTTTTGCCACCAACCCTTATACCCTACGCCACAAACCCTACCGCTTATACCTTCAACCTTGTTCCATGCTTAAACAAATAACCATTTCTTTTGATGAAGTACCTGAACAGCCTGTTCCGGAAACGGCAGCCGTTCCCGAACCCATCGTAGCGCCTGCAAAAAAGCGCGGCAGAAAGCCCAAGCCCCTGCCGCTGGTGCCCAGGCAACCCGCAAAAAGAGGCCGGGTCTCTTTAAAAGAAACCGGCACAGCCGATGAGCTGACTGATGTGCCCGCAGATGAGATCCTTTTTGAGAAACGATATTATTCCATCGGCCAGGTGGCCACCATGTTCCAGGTAAACCATTCCCTGATACGCATGTGGGCCAATGAGTTTGACGATTACCTGGAGACAAAGAAAAATAAAAAAGGCGATCGTTTTTTCCGGCCGGAAGACGTAAAGACCCTCGCATTTATTCATCACCTGTTGCGCCAGCGCAAGTTCACCACGCAGGGCGCCCGCGATTTCCTGAAAAAAAACAAGCATGCCGACGAGCGGTTCGCCATCGTTCAGTCTATGCAAAAAATAAAAGCCTTTTTGCTGGAGATAAAAGCTTCCCTGTAAATAGTTGAATGTTGAATGGTAGCGGTTGAATTTCTCCGGCGACCCACCTTTAGCCGCCTATTCACTACCATTGGCCTTTAGAGGCGTGGTTATCTTAATCTCGGTGTTTAATCCCGCCAGTTCTATATGAAGTGCTGCCATGGCCTTAATGATACCAAAATTAACCTGCTGTTTTACCGTTACAAAATCGGCAAAGGCAATGGCAGCGGTGTAATATTCAACCGTAATAATATAGGCATTGGAAACAATATCATTCAGCTGTATGACCCTGTTAATGATTTGCGGTTGACCCGTTATAGTTGTTATTTCTGCCAGCAGCTGCTCCAGTTGCGCGGCAGAACTGCCCAGGCTTATTTCAAGCCGCAGATCGGCCCGGCGTTGGGTGCGCAAGGTAAGATTGTCCATAATACTGTCTACCATTTGCTTATTGGGCACCGTTACATAGGTTTTGGCGTCTGTGCGAATGCGGGTGCTCCGCAACCCTATTTTTTCTACCGTACCGGTGTAGCCCTGCACTTTTACCAGGTCGCCTACATTAAAAGGCTTATCGAAAAAGATAATGAAAGAAGCGATTAGGTTTTCGAGACTTTCTTTTGCTGCGAGCGCCAGTGCTGCACCAATAAGGCCAAAGCCAGCCAGCAATGCACCGATGTCTTTGTTAAAGGAAAAATGGATGATCAGGAGAATACCAAAGATGCCAATGATCACTTTCAGGAAATCCCTGAAAAAAACAATCAGCTGGTTATCCCTTACATCTGTGTTGAGGTCGGTTTTTTGCTCCAGTATAAAAGCCACAAAATCGATGATGCGCAGCAACAGCCAGATAAAAGTAATGATGATCAAAGCCGTGCCAATGCTGTCGATGATGTCTTTGGAAGTGATGCGGTGAATATCAAAAATAAATGCCTTCGGAAATTGCAGCTTGTCGAGCGCAACAAACGAAATAACGATAATCAGAAAACCCTGCAGGGGTGCCAGTAACAAATCGGTGAATATTTTTTTTTCAATATTCCAGGACGTGCGTTTTACGATCCGGAAAAGAAAACCTGCTATGTATTGCGAAAGGTATTTTTTAAGCAGCAATGCCACCAGGATGGTACCAAAGCAAATAATATAGCTTAATACAGTATTTTCCAGTATAACAGTATGCAGAAAATTATTCATGAAACCAGCACATTAAAAAAATACAATTAAAAGGCTTATAAAGAATAAATATACAATGACCCGTTTCGCAGGCAATAGAGGCGATCGAGGGCAATTTTCATTTTGTCGGTGTTCTTTAGAATGCCGGGCAGTTTTTTTTCTTCTACTAGCAAGGTCGACAACTGGTATCGTTCCAGCAGGATCCCTTTACGGCCAATGATGTATTTGCCAGCCAGTTGAAAATCCTGCCAGCCGGTAAAAGCGAGCTTGTTTTTCAGGGTGCCGAAATAATCAAATACGAGCAGGCCCCTGCTACTATCGTACAGGTATACCAGCCGGTCGTGATCATCGATAAAAGAGGGCGCGGGAGCTTCATCCAGCTGCAGGCGAAAATCGCCCGACTGGTCAATAATGGTACCATCGTCGCCCACCCGTTTCAGTTTGGCCTCTCCTTCATCGTATACCCAGATGGCATTGTCGAAACTCTGGCAAATAGCTTTTGCCTGGAAAATATTCTGCTTGCGGAGATCTATTTCGGTTCGTATGTTCAGCAGGCGATCCAGCACAACAATGGTTCCGAAATCGCGGTAATACAATAATATCTTCAGCGGGTTTCCTGCGTCAATGGAATATACTTTCCCGTATTTACGTACATCGTTAAAGATGGCGATGGAATCTCCGTTGGGGCCCAGCTTCTTTAGCTGGTTACTGCTATCGAGCAAAAAAATATTCCCCAGGTTGTCTACGGTAAAGTCTGCATAATTGCCAACGATGGTTTTTACCAATTGCAATGAGGTATCCCCCTGCGAAAAAACCGCAGCCGTAAAAAGCAGGAAAACCAATATGCAGTTAATTTTTTTCAGGTGTATGATATTTTAGTTCAAGATGCACGCCGTCAAATACCGCATACGAATCGTACCGTATCCAATCGCCCAGGTTAATATACCGGCTGTTGCCGGGCAATACGAAATCAATGGGCAGGTGACGATGGCCAAAAATAAAATAATTGAAAGACTGCTGCTGCAGGATTTCCTTGCAGTAGGTGATCAGCCATTCTTTTTCTTCCCCTAAAAAATAACCTTCTGTATGCCCGGTAGCGGCCCGGCTGCTGCGGCTGAAATAATTAGCAAGGCCTACGCCGATAGCGGGTGGCAAAATACCAAATAACCATTGGCAAACCGGGTTGCGGAAAATCTTTTTCATGAATTTGTACCCATGATCGCCGGGTCCCAGTCCATCACCATGGCCGATATAGAATTTCTTATCGTTGAAGGTAAAGACAGCCGGTTCAAAATAAACAGGTATGTTTAATTCCTGTTGGAAATAACCTTTCATCCACATATCGTGGTTGCCTACAAAAAAATGCATCGGAATGCCGCTGTCTGTAATGGAAGCCAATTTACCGAGTATACGAACATAGCCTTTGGGCACTACGGTTCTGTATTCATACCAGAAATCGAATAAATCGCCTACGATGAAAATAGCGGCTGCATCCTGCATACAGCTGTCCAGGAAACGAACTATTTTTTTTTCTCTTTCCAGGCTGCTGAGAAAGTTGGGTGCGCCCAGGTGAAAGTCGGAAAGGAAATATATTTTTTTACCGGGTTGCAGCTGCATCGGGCCTATGGTTTCTTTTGCTGAAGGTATTCCAACACATCCCCCGAGTTAATCAGTGGCTTTCCGGAAACATCCAGGTTATACCAGTAGATCCAGGCGCTGATAATCTTGTCCTGCATATAAACGGAAGTCATCTCCCGTTTATACATGGCGGTTTCCCCGGGTTCGGGGTTTACGCCCTCATAGTCGTCTACCTGTGCAATGGCCCAGGAAAAATCCTCCTGTTCTTTGAGTTGGTATAGTTCGCCCAAAATGTAGGATTCCTCGTCTGTTGGAATGGCGGCCGGGTAGGCGCCCAGATCATATAATTTGCCTTTTACCTTTGCACTGCCTACCAGTACAAAATAGGGGCTGATATAGGCATAGGCGGGGTGGTTAAAGCCACTGCGCAGTGAACCATAAACAAATAATTGGTGATTGGCGGATTCCATAAGAACGTAAAGATAAATAGCTAAGAGAACAAGGAGAAAAAGAGTTTTTCGGGGCTGGGAGAACAAGGAGAAAATGAGCGTGCACCGCGCAAAAAGAGTTTGCCCGCGCCTGCAGGCAACGGAGCGTTGCGGCAATGCTGCTTTGTTTGCGCTGCCGGCGCTGTGTGCGACCCCTGGCGGCGCAGCCGCGCTGTTTAAGGTTCCTTGTCTACCAGGAATACATATACTTCTTTGGGTCCATGAACACCGGTTACCAGGGTTTTTTCAATATCTGCTGTGCGGCTGGGCCCCGAAGCAAAGCTGAAAAGGGAAGGCATGTCAGGATATCTTTCTTTTACCAGTTGCAAAGCGTCTTTTACATCGTACAGCAGTTGGCGTGTAAAGGCGATACAGATATGAACAGGGGCGTATACGCTAACGGTTCTGCCTGCGGGGTTTGCCGAGCTAAGCAATATGCTGCCCGTACGGGCTACCAGGTTTTCGCAGCCGGTAATGCTGGCATCGCAGGCGGCGAGATCGGTGCTGTAGTGCGCCAGGGGCAGTGTTGCTGCCAGCAGTTGTCTTATTGCAGGATCATTGCAAAACAGGGACGTCCACTTTTTTTCTGCTATTAATGCGGCCAGCTGTGCGCACAGGTCGGCGGTATGCAGACAGAACGCAAACCTGCCCTGTAGTTTACTGAATTCTTCGGCAAACTGAAATTCAAGTTCTTTTTGCTGCGGGTGGTACACAGCGTTGCTGCCTTCACTCTGCGGAAAAGGCTGGGGCGTTGATTCACTCAACGCCTGCCTGATTTTTTTAAGAATGATTTCCCTGGAGGATGAACCCATAGTAGCATGTATCTAAACACAAAACTACGGTTGCCTTAAAGACTACCGTAGTTTTATTTTGATTGGAGAACTTAGTTACAATTGTAGCTGCCTGGTTGTTTCAATTAGAACAGGTAACCGCTTTAGTTGTGTGCTTTGTTGGTAACACTGCTATCGTAAGGTGGGAGGCCTTCACTGATGGTGCCGTCGGCAGCATGCGGTTCCTTATTGTCTACGTCAAGCAGTTTCTTTTCTTCAAATGGTCTTTTGCCTATCAGGGTTTCCACATCGCTTTGGAACAATACTTCTTTTTCAAGCAATGCTTCCGCCAGTTTTCTTACTTCTTCTTTCTTTTCCAGCAACAGGCTTTTTGTTCTGCTAAAAGCTTGGTCTATCAGTTTTCTTACTTCCTGGTCAATGATCTTGGAGGTTTCTTCTGAATATGGTTTTGTGAAAGCATTTTCCTGCTGCGGATCATAAAAACTTACATTGCCTACTTTATCATTCATGCCGTACACGGTAACCATGGCATAAGCGGTACGTGTAATTTGTTGCAGGTCGTTTTGTGCGCCGGTAGATATCTTACCAAAAAACAAATCTTCGCTGGCCCTTCCGCCAAGGGTCATGCAAATCTGGTCCAGCAACTGGTCTGTATTGTACAGGTATTGTTCTTTGGGTGTGTATTGTGCATAGCCGAGTGCTGCGGTACCCCTGGGCACAATAGTAACTTTCAATAAAGGATAAGCATGCTCGAGGAACCAGCCGCAAATGGCATGGCCTGCTTCGTGGTAGGCGATGATTTTTTTCTCATCGGGCGAAATGATTTTATTCTTTTTTTCCAGGCCACCGATAACACGGTCAATGGCATCCTGGAAATCAGACATATCCACCGCATCTTTTCCTTTCCTGGCGGCAATCAGTGCGGCTTCATTGCAGACATTGGCAATATCTGCGCCGGCAAAACCAGGTGTTTGTTCTGCCAGCTTAAAAATATCCAGGGTCTGGGAAATTTTTATTGGTTTCAGGTGTACTTTAAAAATATGTTCGCGGCCTTTCAGATCTGGTTTGTCAATTTCAATCTGGCGGTCAAAACGACCCGGGCGCAACAGGGCAGAGTCAAGTACATCGGGCCGGTTGGTAGCAGCCAGTACAATAATGCCACTTTCGCCGCTGAATCCATCCATTTCTACCAACAGCTGGTTGAGGGTGCTTTCTCTTTCATCATTGCTCATAACGGCGTTCTTGCCCCTGGCACGACCGATGGCATCAATTTCATCTATAAAAATAATACAGGGGCTTTTTTCCCTGGCCTGTTTAAAAAGATCGCGTACGCGGCTGGCGCCCACCCCTACGAATAACTCTACAAAATCTGACCCGCTCATAGAAAAGAAAGGAACCTGTGCTTCACCTGCCATGGCTTTTGCCAGCAGGGTTTTACCGGTGCCCGGAGGGCCTACCAGCAGGGCACCCTTGGGAATTTTTCCTCCCAGGGCAGTATACTTTTTGGGATTCTTTAAAAAGTCAACAATCTCCATTACTTCCACCTTGGCTTCATCGAGGCCGGCTACATCGTTAAAAGTAATGTTCACCCTCGTGCCTTTGTCGAACAGGGTTGCCTTCGACTTGCCAATATTAAAAATGCCACCCGGTCCGCCGGCACCGCCGCCGCCGCTGCCCATTTTACGCATCATCAGCACCCATATTAAAATGATGGCGATGATGGGAAGCAGTATATTCAATGCGGGCGCCACCCAGTCTCCTTCTTTGGAATAATTGGGAGAGATGGGGGAAATGGTAGGATGGTTTTGAAAAAAGGTTCTTAAATCGTCGGCAAAGATTTTGGAATCGCCAATGGTAAACTGGAACTGGGGTCCTTTATCGGATACAGGGCCGGTTTTTTTCGCCAGCTTGGTACGGTAATACTCCTTGCTCTGGAGACTATCTTTTTTTATGAAGACCCTTACCAGTTCTTTATTGCTGATAACATCGATGCTTTCCACATCGCCCTTGGAAAGCATATTATTGTTGAACTCCTGCTGGGTAATCTCGTCTGCGGTGGGGGTAAATTTGTTGTTCCAAAGATTAAAGCCTATAAGAATAACTGCAATCGCTGCCCAAATCCAGTATATGTTGAACCTGGGGCTGCGCTTGGGCTCATCGCTATTGCCCTGGGGACGTATCCGGTTTCCTTTTTCGTTCGGTTTCAAGTCTTCCTGTGCCATATAGTTTTATGTGTCGTACTGAATAATGCTTTTGCAGCATCTTTGTTCGAAATGGGGGTTATAAACTTTTATTAAACAAGGCTAATTATGTTCCGTGGCCGGGGCATCGCTCCACATTTCTTCCAGTTTGTAAAACTTTCTGGCATCTTCGTGCATAACATGTACCACTATATTGATGTAGTCTACCAATATCCATTGTGCGGCTTGCTGACCTTCATGCCTGAAAGGGCTTTCGGCACATTCGTCTTTCACCAAAGCTTCTACGAAATCGGAAATGGCTTTCACCTGTGTGGTATTGGAAGCGTGGCAGATCACAAAAAAGTCAGTAACTGCTTCGGGTATTTTTCGCAGGTCTAATGACACAATGTTTTCTCCCTTTTTTTGCTGAATGGCGTGGATGATGGTTTTAAAAATTTTCGAATTCCTGGTTAGTCTGGTCACGCTGTTCGGTGTCCGGTTCGCTAACATGCTCAATTGTTCCAAATAATCAAAACGTTTAGGTGAATAAATATACTGGTTTAATGAGGCTGGTTAAGGATTGCCGACCCGGGCCGGCTTTTAAATGACAAAATAGCCATTTATATTTATCTCTCAGCCGATCCTGCCTAAAATCTTACTTTCGCTGTTGCCAAAAGTACAAATGTTTACTCATTCAGCAGGCCATGATTTCTACCGGCGGACACCTAACCATTTTAGAATCAGTTGACAGTACCAACAACTATGCCATGGCACAGGTTCGTACCGGATTGGCAAACCACGGGGATGGCTTTTTTGCAATGGCGCAGGTAAAGGGAAAAGGCCAGCGGGGTAAAACCTGGGTAACGGAACCAGGCACCAATATCATTCTTACCCTTGTAATGCGGCCGCAGGGCCTGTTATTGCAGCAACCATTTAAATTTAGTGCTGCGATTGCGCTGGCGGTACACGATTTTTTTTCCTTTTATGCCGGCAGTGAGACCACCATCAAATGGCCCAATGATATTTACTGGCGTGACAGAAAGGCAGGAGGAATCCTGATTGAGTCGGTAGTCGCTAATCGGGCGTCTGCAGCAGATAACCAGGAGTCGTTGGTTCTAAGTCCGGCGCCCAGCGACTACCGACTACCGACTGATGAATACCGACTGAATGAGAGATGGGCCATTATCGGCACGGGTATTAATATCAACCAAACGGATTTCCCCCCCGCTATTCGCAACGCTGTTTCATTAAAACAGGTAACCGGCAAAAACTGGGATGTTATTGAACTGGCAAAAGATCTGTGCGGCAAAATACAATACCGGTATGAACAGCTGCTGACCGACAGCAGCTGGCTGCACGCGTACAATGATCGCCTGTACAAGAAAGGCCAAACCGTAAAATTTAAAAAAGACAGCCGGATATTTACTGCTACCGTACAGGAAGTAGATCTGCAAGGGAGGCTGGTGCTAAAGACAGCCGCAGAAGAATATTTCGGTTTTGGCGAAATTGAATGGCAGCTGGAATAGATTAAACTGATCAAAATGTTAACGAAACAGCGATGCAGAAAAGATCGGCAACGCAGTTTTTACTTTTGCTTTTGACTTGTACATTTCGCCATCCAACCCCCGGGTATTTCCTAATTATTTCCACTTACTAAAAAAACGCTGTGCCTGTAGCAGCGGCCAAAATTACTACTACACATATTGTAGAGCCGGTTATCCACAAAGTATTATTACATTCGCAAAGAAACAGGCCAGGGAAGCATATAAAGCAGTTATTCACATGTCGACTGCAGTAAAAAAGACCAGCACATTCAAACCCATCAGCATTCATCCGTACACATGCCTAAAACAACCGGACCACCACCCATTTTAACGCATACAGCAGTACATGAACCAGGTTTGGGAATTTTTCAGCAAACTATTCGACAGCTCAGACTGGCCGCCCAGGTGGCATTGTGGCCGCTGGACGGAGTTTCACGGATGGCTTTACATCATCAGTGATCTGCTGATATGGTCAGCCTATTTCAGTATTCCGCTGGTAATTATTAAATACATCTCCAAAAAACAGGGAATCAAATTTGTACGCCTGTATTTTCTTTTCGCAGCATTTATACTGGCTTGCGGCGCCACCCATTTTTTTGATGCAGTCGCTTTCTGGATACCGATGTACCGGCTGAACGCATTGTCGAGGTTGATCACGGGCATTCTTAGCTGGCTAACTGTTTTTTCAATTGTACGATACCTGCCGGTTGCATTTTCCCTGCGTTCGCAGGAAGACCTGGAGACAGAAATTGCACAAAGAATAAAAGCAGAAGAACAGACCCGGGAGCAGGAGCAAACAATCAGAATGTTCGTAAAACATACACCTGCAGCCATTGCCATGTTCGACAATGAGATGAAATATGTAATTGCCAGTGACCGCTGGTACCAGGAGTATGGATTATCGGGGCGGCAGATCATCGGTGAAAATTATTATGACGTCATTCCACAAACCAAGAACATGCCGGAATGGGTAGCCGCCCACCAGCGTTGCCTGGGTGGTGCAATAGAAGTAAAAGAAGAAGAACCCTTTCCTGCAGCAGATGGCGCCATGGGCTGGTTGAAATGGGAAATACATCCCTGGATGAAAGATGATGGCAGCGTAGGCGGCCTAATCATGTTTACAGAGGTAATTACGGAAAAAATAGCAGCAAGAGAAGGGCTTAAAAAATTGAACAAGCAATTACTGGCCTCCAACCAGGAGCTGGAACAGTTCGCCTATATCGCCAGTCACGATTTGCAGGAGCCATTGCGCATGGTAAGTAGTTTTCTGCAATTGCTGGAAAAAAAATACCAGCCCAAGCTAGATGAAACAGCCGGGCAGTATATACATTTTGCTGTAGACGGGGCGCAGCGTATGAAGGCACTAATAAAAGATCTCTTGTCTTTTTCAAGGGTAGCAACTGTAAAACAGGAAATGGGCTTTATAGATAGCAAAGCCATTATTGCAGATACCTGCCAGGTGATGGCGGCCGTAATAGAAGAGAAAGGTGCGGTAATCGAAACCGCTGAATTGCCCGTTATTAAAGCAGACGAATTGCAGATAAAGCAGATCTTTCAAAATCTTATCAGCAATGCCATTAAGTATGCCGGCAATAACAAGCCCCGGGTAGAGATTGGCTGGTCTGATACAGACACCCACTGGTGTTTCTCAGTAAAAGACAATGGCATAGGTGTTAATCCTAAATATTTTGAAAAAATATTTGTCGTTTTTCAACGTTTGCATACCAAGTCGGCTTATTCAGGTACCGGAGTTGGTTTGGCCATTTGCAAAAAAATAGCAGAGAAGCACGAAGGCCGTATCTGGATAGAATCAGAAGAAGAAAAAGGCAGTACTTTTTATTTTACCGTTTCAAAAAAATTATGATGGGCAGCAGCAAAGAGGTGCATATTTTATTGGTAGAAGACAATGAAGGCGATATTGTGCTTACGAAGGAAGCTTTTGATCATGGATCCTTTCCCAACAGGATCTCAGTTGCCCGTGACGGTGAAGAGGCCCTGGATTTCTTATTCCGCAGAAAAGCATTCAGCGATGAAGAAAAGCCGGATCTGATATTAATGGACATCAATATTCCCAAAATAAACGGGCTGGAAGTGCTGGACATTGTAAAAAACGATGAAAGCCTGAAGTCAATACCGGTTATTGTACTTACCACTTCTTCTGACCTGATGGATGTAAAAAGTGCCTACAGTAAACATGTGAATTGCTATATCATAAAGCCGATCGACTATGCAAAATTCAGCCAGGCTGTATCTGACATAGAAAATTTCTGGTTTACACTTGTTACCATCCCCATTACCCAAACCTAAACAGCCATGACGCACGAAAATACAACCACTTTAATTATTGAAGACAATCCCGGCGATATATTCATTCTGAAAGAACAACTTCGGCAGGCGGGCTGGCCCGTTAATAAAAGCGAAGAAAGATCAGGGTTAATGGAAGCCATCGAAAGTTTAAAAGTAATGAAGCCTGCCATTGTTTTTTTAGACCTTAACCTGCCAGACAGCAATGGCCTGGAAACTTTTCTGTCTATCAATTCCATTATACCGGACATACCCATTATTATCCTGTCTGGCATGAACGATACCTATTTATCGGTTGAAGCCGTGAAAGCCGGCGCGCAGGACTTCCTGGTAAAAGGCGAATTTGAAGAAAAGCTTTTGCTCAAGACCATTCTGTATTGCATTGAACGAAAAAAGAACCAGCTGAAGATTGAAGAGGCCAATGTCCGGTTCCAGCTGGCATCGAAAGCTACCAATGATCCGCTGTGGGACTGGGATATGCGGACCAATGAAATATACTGGAATGAGAAAGTGCGCATTTTCGGATATAGCGACTCTACTTCCAAAAACGAATCCTGGCGGGTAGCTCATATACATCCGGAAGACCAGGAAAAAATACTGTTAACACTGCGCAAGTGCCTGCAGGCCGGTGAAGAAAACTGGAGCAGTGAATACCGGTTTGTATGCGCAGACGGAAGCATTAAATATATTCTGGACAGGGGATATATTGTTCGCGACCGCAACAATAATCCGTACAGGATGATTGGGACCATGCAGGACCTGACTGAAAAAATACGGTTGCAAAAGGCTGCTGAAGAAGAAAAACAACGACAACAGCAAGCCATTATAAAAGCCAATATAGACGGACAGGAAAAAGAGCGGGATCATATCAGCAAGGAATTGCATGATAACGTAAACCAGATCCTGACAGGTGCCAAATTGCACCTGGCCCTGATCAAAAAAGAAGACGATCAGAATACGCTGGATACGGTAAAAAAATGCATTACCTATATTGATACGGCCATACAGGAAATCCGGAAACTGGCGCGCTCCATGTCTCCTTCCATTATGCGTGAAATAGGTGTGCTGGATGCCATTGTAGCATTAAAGACTGAAATCAATTTTCTCGGTATTTGTAAAATTACCTTTGTACACACCGGCGATTTTTCAAAGGTTACAAACGATGTTTCACTCAGCCTCTTCCGGATTGTACAGGAACACCTGAGTAATATCATTAAACATTCTCATGCGCGTCATGTAGTGATTGGCCTCGACAATGCAGATGGAAATATTGTTTTGCATATTATTGATGATGGCGTGGGTGCCGATCTTACAGGCAAAAACAAACTAAACGGCATCGGCCTGCTGAATATGTACAACCGTGTTCAGGCACACAATGGCAGCATCGAAATAAATTCCAGCCCCGGAAACGGGTTTGAGATATTGATAGAGATGCCCCTCAGGACGTTTCAGGCGATTTGAGAATTATTAACCAGCCATTCTCTTTTTTGCGGTGAAGTCCGGTGTTTTACCAGAGCGTTAAAACACCCGCAAAAGCCAACCTCAATCGCCATCGTCTTTTTCCTTTTTCAATTTTACAAATGCCGCTCTCCTGGGTGCAGGAAAAGCACTTTCGCCGCCTTTTAAGCCATGCCATAAAACAATATTGAATTCAAGGTCGGGTACAGCATCTTCTTTTGTAAGGTCAAATTTTTCTGAACTTGCTGCCATTAATTCAGGGCCGTGTTTTTATCGGAAAAATTAAAAGTATGTTGTAAGGTTTCAAAAGGG
>CAXTMV010000145.1:0-13835 GCA_964245425.1 uncultured Flavihumibacter sp.
CTGAGCAGGTTCATTACGTTATGGTACCAGTTGATATGGCTTTCCAGTATTTCGCCGCTGCGGGGGTCGTTCACATTGGGCCCGCTGGCATTGGCCACTTCGGAAGGTTTGTAAACAATGGCAGAGAAACGCGCATCTTCCAGGCTCCAGGTACTGTCTTCTTCATGGGTAGGAGCCAGTTTGGCAATGATGGCATTCTTGAAACCGGCTTTTTCGAAAGCAACCTGCCAGTCGTTCACACCCATGATAAGGTAGGGCACCCATTTTTTGGGGGTGGCGGGGTCAATATAATAGATAATCGGTTTTTTGGGTTCCACCAGTTCGCCGCGTTTGTATTTTTCAATGTCTTCGTCTTTGGGTTCCAGTTTCCACCGCACGATCATGCTGATATCTTTTACGCCCTGGGGGTTGGCATCAAAATCAATATAATTTCTTTGAAAATATCCAACGCGGGGATCAAAATACCGCTGCTGCATGGCTGTTTGGGGTAAGAGTAACAGTGAGCTGTTCAGCTCCATGGTAAGCAACTGTCCGCCGGAGGTAGTGGTAAAAGGCAATGGCGTGGGAACGCCGAAGCCGGCGCCGCCGCCGCTTTTGGTATAGGTTTTTACTGTTTTGATTTCTATGTTCAGCGGGTAGGGTTTTACAGAAACGATGTACGACTTATCGGTCTGCTGGCCACCTACCTGGAACTGATTTTTCGCATTGGAGTTAAAATCGAGAATGTCATTATCATTGCTGATATAATTGGTCATTTCAATAATAGCCGCGGAGGAGTCTTTATTATAAGCAGCAATATCAAAAGCAGATACAATGGGTTGTATGTTGGAATTGACAACGGCCCTGTACATTGGCTGCGTGCTGTCTTTAGAGAACTCATCAAAAGAGATCTTTTTCAGGAATATTTTATTATTGGGTCCTTTGTCAAAACTAACTACGCTGCTGCCGATCTGGTCGCCGGCGTAGCCAAAAAAGGCACTCCGCATACCGGCGCCGGCCTTGGAGATGCGGTTCACAATCATGATTTCCCTGCCCAGTAAAGAATCCGGAATTTCAAAATACCATTTGTCTTCTACTTTGTGAATGGTGAACAGGCCTTTTTTACTGATGGCTTTATCGGTGATAACATCTTTGTAAGGTTTGGGACCGGTTTTGGGAAAAGATGGAAAACCGGGAAGGGGGGTACCGCTGGCATTAACAGGAACAACCGGGATGGGCTTTTTATCCTGTGCTGCAACAGGCAGGGCAGCCACCAGTAAAGCCATCACCAGCAGTTTTGAGGGATTGAATGTTGGAATGTGCATGTAAATAAATTGTTTAGCTTGTTTAGTGGTGAAATTAACTAAAAGATAATAGCAAGGTTGGGCTGATACAGAAAAGGACAAATTTTAATGTAAGAGGAAAATTTTCCTTACATTTAAATCCTCTATCTTAACCTTTCCATCCAATACCTCTCATTTTTTCCGACGGCCGTATGTGGATAATCCCCGTTTGGCAGAAAAAGAAAATACTTATCTTGTGACCCCTGTAAAATAATTATCTTTCTTAATCTGATTTTTTAAAATTTTTTTTCAGTAGAATTGTGCTCTTAAAACATCCTACTGGCGAGTTTAAAATTACTAAAAACACTAAAAAACAAACGATCATGGCAGAAACAAGACCAACTGCAGCTAAGGCTTCCACTTCATCTGTGCAACCGAAAAGATCCAGCAATGCTATATCCTGGATGGCCCCTCTTTTTTGTATTATTATCGGATATGTTATCTGGCGTTTTGTGATTGGCAGCGCTGATAATTTTACTATCGGAAAAAACAATGGAGGTTTCTGGCCCGACCGTGATGGTGCGATTGGTACCTTTGCAAAAATGTACCAGGGCGGTATCATTGTGCCCATTCTTATCGGTTGTTTTCTGACCGTTTTAACATTTGTTATCGAGCGTTTCCTGACTGTTACAAAAGCCAGCGGTACAGGCAACAATGCAGAGTTTATCCGCAAAGTACAATATCACCTGGCCAACAGGAATGTAGACGCGGCACTGGCAGAATGCGACAAACAGAAAGGTTCAGTAGGTAATGTAATGAAGGCCGGTCTGCGCAAATACAAAGAATTAATCAGCGATACACAGCTTGATACCGAGCAGAAAGTATTGTCTATCCAGAAGGAAGTAGAAGAAGCAACTGCACTTGAGTTGCCCATGCTGGAAAAAAACCTGGTATTCCTGTCTACCATCGCTTCTGTAGCTACCCTGTTGGGACTGCTGGGAACGGTAATGGGTATGATCCGGTCTTTCTCTGCGCTGGGTGCTGAAGGGGGTGGTGAAGCCGCTGCCAAACTTTCCCAGGGTATCTCCGAGGCTTTGTACAATACTGCCTTGGGTATCGGTACATCTGCCGTGGCCATCATTATGTACAACGTGTTTACTACTAAGATCGATGGTATCACTTATGGCATCGACGAAAGCGGTTTTACCCTGACACAAAGCTTTGCTTCCCTGTACAAATAATGCGGCTGGTCTTGATAGTCAGGCCACTGATTGCAGTATGGAATATGGCAGGTTTTGCATCTAACTAAGAGATTTAATTTATTTATCATGCCAAAAGTTAAAGTAGCAAGAAAAAGCACGTCAATAGATATGACGGCCATGTGCGATGTGGCCTTCCTGTTGCTGTCGTTTTTCATCTTAACAACCAAATTCAAGCCTTCCGAAATCCTGAAGGTTACCACGCCCAATTCAGTGTCAAAGACAGTGGCACCTGAAAACGATGTGGTAATGCTGACCATGGACAAGGATGGCAAGGTTTTTCTTTCTGTGTCTGATAAAAACACGGAAGAGAAAAGGGAAATCATCAATACCATCAGCACCAATAAAGGACTTAACCTGAGCGATGCCCAGAAAAAAGCTTTTGCCAGGTCTAATTCTTTTGTAGGCGTACCTTTTTCTCAATTGGGCGGTTTCCTGAGCACCCCTGCGGATGACATCAAGAAACTGAAAATGGATGGCATTCCGGTTACGGATACGCTGAACAATCAGCTGACAGAATGGCTAACAGCCGCCAAGGGCGCTTTTGAGGGCAAGAAAATGAACATCATTGTGAAAGGCGATAACAATGCAAAATATCCTTCTTTCCAGG
The DNA here is from genome assembly GCA_964245425.1 of uncultured Flavihumibacter sp. Taxonomy (GTDB): domain Bacteria; phylum Bacteroidota; class Bacteroidia; order Chitinophagales; family Chitinophagaceae; genus JACMLD01. The sequence goes on from CAXTMV010000145.1 coordinate 3,132, forward strand.
GCATCCTGAATGCACTGAAGAAGAATGATATGCTGAAGTTCCAGATGGTGACCAACCAGGAAGCAGTACCCGCTGGTTCTGAGTTATCTAAACTTCCTAAAAAAGCAGCTTAAATTATTCATCACTAAAAATTTTCAGCCATGGCAGAAATGGATACCTCCGGTGGAGGTGGGCATAAAAAAGGACCCGGCGTAAAAAAGGCGAAGAAACAGTCTACCCGTGTGGATCTGACCCCGATGGTTGACCTGGGGTTCCTGTTGATCACTTTTTTCATCTTCACCACAACAATGAGCCAGCCTACGGGCATGAAATTAAACCTGCCCAAAGACACCGATAAGCCGGAAGAGCAGAATAAAGTAAAGGAATCGGGTGTTCTGACGCTGTTATTAGCCAAGAACGATAAGGTATATTATTATGAAGGTATACTGGCCCCCGACGCTTCCAACTTTAAAAGTTCTAATTTTAAGGAAATCCGGAATGAAATCCTGAATAAGAAGAAATCTACCGATCCCAAGGATTTTGTGGTGGTTATCAAACCCGACGCGGATTGCACCTACAAAAACGTGGTTGATATGCTGGATGAAATGCTTATCAACGATGTAAAAAGGTATGCAACAGTAGAAATCTCGCCCGTAGAGTACCAGTTGGTGCAGGCTACAGAAAAAAACAGCCCACAATAATGCCGGTTTATGTGTGGAATTATAATTGATCAGCATCTCATATTAAAAGAAACACCATGTTAGACATAAACAAAATAATGAGTGCCGATATCCTGGACATCATTTTTGATGGCCGCAATAAGGAATATGGCGCTTATGAGTTGCGTAGAGCCTACAACAAGCGGCTGACCACTGCGCTTGCAGGTATGGCCGCCATACTGCTGCTCATCTTTATCGGCTATTTTGTTGTGAATACAATAAATGCCAATTCAAAGAAAACGGATGTGGTTGTAAAGGACGTTCAGTTGGAGGATATCAAGCAGGAAGAAAAGAAGAACGAGCCACCACCGCCGCCGCCACCGCCTAAACAGGAACCGCCCAAGGTTGAAATGGCTAAATTTACGCCTCCCAAAATTGTAAAGGATGAGGAAGTAAAAGAAGAAGAGAAGCCACCTGAACAGGATAAGCTGGACGATACCAAAATTGGTACCGTTAACCAGGAAGGTATCAAGGATGAAGGTCTTACACCGCCTGTTGACAATGGCAAGGGCGTAGTAGAAGCACCTAAAAAAGTAGAGGAAGACTGGGACAAGACCTTTACCAAAGTGGAAACGGAATCGCAGTACGGCGATAACCCGAACGACTGGGGTAAGTTTTTGTACAAGACCCTGGTATACCCGCAGGATGCGCAGGACAATGAAATACAGGGTACTGTGGTGGTGCAGTTTATCGTAGACAAGGAAGGCAATGTAAGCGACGTGGAAGCCATCAGCGGTCCCAATGAGCTCAGGGCGGAAGCCGTGCGTTGCATCAAGAAAAGCGGTAAATGGAAACCAGCTATCCAGAACGGACGCCAGGTAAAATCGTATAAGAAACAGCCGATTACGTTCAAATTGGAAACATCCTAGTAATCGTTGTTACAAATGATAATAGAATCCCCTCCTTAAAAGGAGGGGATTTTTTATTGGCGCCCCTTTGAGGTACCTCGTTTGTTCGTCGGCTTTATGCGGCCGGGGCATGATGCGCCGGCTGAAATACATACTGACGTCGAATAGCCTTTAAAAAAACGTAGCCAGGAAAAGGGGGCGGCGCCTAGCCGGCCCTGGGCTGTTTAAGTAAATATTAGCCGGGTAAATGGGAGGCCCATCTGCGGGAATAAACCCCTTATCAGGCTGTTTTGTTATTTTTGATGCCTGCTAAAGCAACCATGCATGAAAGGAAATTTGCGGGATTGGGATGATACCATTGTGGCCCTGGCTACACCACCGGGCATAGGGGCCATTGGCGTAATACGGCTGAGCGGGAGGAATGCTATAAAGGTAGCAGCACAGTTGTTTGCATCGAAAGATCTGTTGGCGCAGGCGTCGCATACCGCGCATGTGGGCCTTTTAAAAGAAGACGGGCAGGTGCTGGATGAGGCGGTGGTAACCATTTACAAAGGTCCCCGTTCTTATACCGGTGAGAATACGGCGGAGATATCGGCCCATGGTTCTCCCTTTGTGCTGGAGCAGATCATAAGCGCCTGCATCCGCCAGGGCGCGCGGATGGCGCGGCCGGGCGAATTTACGCAGCGTGCCTTCCTGCATGGTAAAATGGACCTGGCGCAGGCAGAGGCCGTGGCCGACCTGATTGCCAGTAATACAGCGGCGAGCAGACGAACAGCGATCAATAATATGCGGGGCGGGTTTTCAGGGGCGCTGCTGGAATTGCGGGAGCAGTTGATACGCTTTTCAGCCCTGGTAGAACTTGAGCTGGACTTTGCGGAGGAAGATGTGGAGTTTGCAGACCGGCGGCAGTTTATTGAATTGATTGCGCGCCTGCAGCTGGCCACCGGGCAACTGTTGCAATCTTTTGCGCTGGGCAATGTAATCAAGAATGGCGTGCAGGTGGCCATTATCGGCCGCCCCAATGCGGGTAAGTCTACGCTGCTGAATACCCTGCTGAATGAAAACCGGGCGATTGTCAGCGAGACCGCCGGTACCACCCGCGATACCATTGAAGAGACGATTAATATAGACGGGTTATTGTTTCGGTTGATTGATACGGCGGGTATCCGCCATCATACCGCCGATGCCATTGAAAGCATTGGGGTGGAGCGTGCGCTGGAGAAAAGAAAGCAGGCCGACCTGGTGATCTACCTGTTTGATGTGAATGAACTGAACCCGGCTGATTTGCAGGCCGAGGAAAACGAATTTGTACAGGAGGGACTTCGTTACCTGCTGGTGGGTAATAAGGCAGAGGCGGGTTTGCCGTCCCTGACAGAAAAATTTGCGGGCTTTGAAAAGCTATTGCTGATATCGGCCCGGGATCGCCTGCATATTGACGAATTAAAAAAGAGGCTGGTGCAGCTGGTAGCATCGGGCGGTATTGATACCGAAGCTACATTTGTCACCAATGCCCGGCATTACGGCGCGCTGCAGCAGCTGGCGGCTGCGCTGCATGAAGTGCAGCAGGGCCTGGACAACCGCCTTTCCGGCGATTTGCTGGCGCTGGACATCCGGAATTGTTTGCATTATTTGGGGGAGATCACCGGTGAGATTACGCACGAGGATCAGTTGGATTATATTTTCAGTAAGTTTTGTATTGGAAAATAAATTCTTAACTCCATTTTACTTCCCCTTCATTTACCTTACAGGCTGTAATCCTTACCTACAAAGGATTTCAGTAAATACACTGCTTTTTACCCCATTTGTGCGGTTTGATTTTTCTCGTTTCGATTTATTCATTAATTTTAAGAAAAGGATCACCTGTTTAAATGTATTGGCGAGATTTGGCAGTCACATGCAGTTCTATGCAGTTTAATTCAGTGTTGGGCTTTTTATGGCAATTCATATTAAAATCGATGCTTATTTATGAGTAGTAATATCAGGCTAAAAAAAATATGTGTCAGCTGTGGTCAGTTATTTATTGCAAAAACGGCCGTTACAAAATGTTGTTCCGATGCTTGTGCAAAAGCGCTTTATAAAAAACGCTTGCGTGACCAAAAACTTGCAGCGGCACAAAGTGCAAACAAGGATGAGGTAACATCTGCTGCCGTCAGCGCATCTACCAATATTGCCAATAATAAAGAAGAAGAAAAGGAATTGATAGACATTACAGCGTTGTCTTCTTTAACCGGCCTGAGTGAGCGCACATTATTCCGTTTGATTAAAGATCCCTTATTCCCAAAATTCAAGATTGGTAAACGGCTGCTTTTCAAAAAAGAGAAAGTGATGATTTATTTAACACATAAATACAGCAATCTATGAGGGGTAAGTTGCGTGCAAAAAAACTGGTATCAGGTAAGTTAAGCCTGTACATCGATTATTATCCGCCCGTATGGAATCCACAGAAGAAGGTGTTGACCACCCGGGAACACCTGAAGCTGTACCTGTATCCGCACCCAGGAACCGATTTGGAGAAAAAAGAAAATGAACTATGTAAGGAAATTGCAGAGAAGATATTTCTGAAACGCATGAAGTCGCTCATGCTGGATGAAAATAACTTGTACAACAAAGATGTGCTGGAAGGTGATTTCCTGGCATTTGCCAGGACTTATGTACATGGTAAAGCACGTTCAGGAAAAGACACCGAACATTACAAAACTGCGTTGCTGTATGTTCAAAAGTTTGCCGGTGATCAAATCAAGTTCAGGAACATTGATGAACATTTCCTGGAGCGGTTCAAAATTTTTCTGTTAGATACTACTTCGCTGCGATCAAAAAGAAAGCGGCTGGTGAGAAATACAGCGGCTTCTTACTATGATAAGTTCTGCAATATTGTTGAACGGGCTTTCATTGATAATTACCTGCCGGCCAATCCAGCGTTAAAGGTGGAAAGGATAAGTAATATTGAAGTGATGCGCAATTATTTAACGGAGGAAGAAATTGAAAAGCTTAAGACCACTCCGATTGATGATCCAATAGTTTACAAAGCTTCTTTGTTTGCCATCCTAACCGGTCTCCGGTTTGGCGCCATTCAATCATTGAAATGGAGCGCACTGGAGCATTCAAAACAACTGGATGCCTACTATCTCTATTTTATAGATCCCAAACCACAACGGCCGATAAAACATTTTGTGAGTAAACAGGCTGTTGATTTAATTGGTGAACGCAAATCGGAGAACGAATTTATTTTTCCAGACTTGTTGTATTCACGGACGAGGGATCAATTGAAAAGCTGGCTGCAGGCGGCGGGCATACGAAAGAAAATTACTTTCCATTGTTTCCGCCACACTTATGCCACTCAATTGGTGGCCAAAGGAGAGGATATTTATATCATCAGCAAGATGCTAAATCACAAGCATGTAAAGACAACCCAGGTGTATAGTAAAGTGCCTGATCAAAACAAAGTAAATGCGGCCAACAAATTATTGGTATAACCTTTAAATGTAAAGCTATGGTGAAGCAAAGAACAGTGGAGGAAAGGCTGGAAATGATTGAAGAATATTTGCTGGAAATAAATTCGATGATGAAGCCAGCTTCAATAAGCCAGCAACAAACAAGTGAGCAGGAGACTTTAATAAATGTAAAAGACGTAGCCAAATTGGTTAAATGTGATAGCGCGGTTGTTTACGCCGCCTGTAAACGAAATGAGTTGCCTTATATCCGCCTCGGCAAATTATATAAGTTCAGGAAGGCGGAAGTTTTGCAATGGATGACTGCACAGAAACGCAGTCCTGATAATTTAGTAGATGATTATGTAAACAAATATTTGCAAAAACATTTATTAAAAGGGTAAAACAAGGTAAAGATGAGTTATGGGTAGTCGTAATTATACCGTTTCCAACTACCGAGGAATACTCGGTAGTTCGATAATCAGGGCTCAGAACAGGTGGCAACTGTTCGGAAATTCCGAACAGTTTGGTGGAAAACAGTTGTCAGGAATTCCTTGACAACTGCCACTATTAATGATAGTCTTGTAAACTATTGATATTGAAGCATTTATTGTTTTGTGGAAGGTTAAGTAGTCTAAGTAAAGGTGTTTAGTAAAGCTATATATTTACTTTGTTGTTGATTTTGTAAAGTTAAAACTTTACATTTGTTGCGTATAAGTCAAACTATAACTTTACTTTTATGGCCATCAAATCATTACAATTACAGCAACTCAATAACAAAATGCTGGGTTTTGCCCCGCTAAAGCAAGTCGCCATTCCCCCCACCGGCTGGATCAAGGCCATTCGCACTGCACTTGGCATGTCCATGCAGCAATTGGGCAACAAGCTGGCTATTTCAAAACAGGGAATACTGGATATTGAAAACCGTGAAAAGGAAGGGTCTATAACCATCAAATCATTGAAGGAAATAGGACGCGTTTTAGATATGCAATTGGTCTATGGCTTTGTACCCAACGACGGGTCGTTGGACGCTTTAATTGAAAAACGTGCAACAGAACTGGCTACAAAAATTGTGATGCGTACATCCAATACGATGAAGCTGGAAGACCAGGGTAATTCTAATGAACGCTTAAAAAAAGCCATTATTGAAAGGACAACGGAAATAAAGAATAAAATGCCTAAAATTTTATGGGATTAGATTTGGAGTATATAGACGGTCAAACACCTTTGGATGAAGATGAAAAAGAAGGGCTGCTGGTTGCCACGATTGCCACGCGCGGTGAGTTAGATGAATTTGAGCAACAAAATATTGAGCAGGCAATACAGTGGGCCCTCACGCGGTCATTTAAACCTGAAGCCATATTTACACAAGACTTTATTTGCAATGTACACAAACGGATGTATGCTGCTGTATGGGCATGGGCGGGTGAATTCAGGAAAACGAATAAGAATATTGGCGTTGATAAATGGCAGATACCGACCGAACTTAAATACCTGCTCGATGATGCCATCTATTGGCATAAAAACAATACGTACACAGCAGATGAAATAGCCATCCGGTTTAAACATCGCATCGTTAGCATCCATTGCTTCCCCAACGGTAATGGAAGGCATAGTCGCTTAATGGCCGATATTATCATTGACAAAATCTATAAGCAGCCCGTTTTCACCTGGGGTGCCACCAATCTTTCCAGCGACAGTAATACCAGGGAGGCCTACCTAAAAGCGGTTAAGGCTGCTGATAACAGCGACTATCATTTACTATTGAATTTTGCGCGTTCCTAGCCCGCCGCTTTTTCATTCATCAGGCAGGCCAGCTGTAAGTTCCGATTTAACTTCAAAAGCAATTTTATTATTCCCATTTTTTCACAGCTGTGAAAACCGGATTGCTACTGTTTTTAACTTCACTTAAAAGTTTTAAAAATTTAAAAAGTGAGTTATGGAAAACGTGCAGATGTTGTTGCCAATAGAACCCAAAGTGTTCTGGCAAAAGATGAAAGAAATAGTGGAGCAAGCAGTCAACGAAAGCCACCTACAATTACCCGGCAAACACTCTGAAAGACCACTGCTTAAAGTAAAAGAAGTTTGCGAAGTATTTCATGTCTCTAAGCCCACTGTTTATGATTGGTTGAAGCAAGGCAAAATTAAGTCCGTAAAAATTCAATCACGACGTTATTTTCGGTCGGAGGATATCGACGAACTAATTCACCAAAACCAAGTCGACTTTCTATCTTCTAAACGACCCGGCTTACCTCAAAATAAAAGTCAGCAAACGGTTTAAATTTTTTCCTTTTTCGACAGCACATTAACTCAAAAAAATAAACACTATAGGCGTGTTATCGCTGTGCAGGTTCAAAACCATTTGGTTTATCAAACGCAAAAAGGATCCCTTTTTTGTTTTACAAAACTGACAATTATTCAGGTGCTGTTTGCGAAATAAATTAAATGATGTGTCGCTGCTGAAATTTTACTACAGTATTCAATGAATTTAAATACAATTAGTATTGCTGTATACCTTTTCAATATTGTATTTGTAAATGAAAATGGGACGATAGCTCTTTATAATACCAATGAGATTAAGAGGTCAAGGGATTATTTGTTCGACATAAAAAATGCCTGAGCAGAACTGATGACTGTTAATCTTTCAGTAGCTAGCTATGTTTCGGTATGCACCGAAACTTGATTTTCTCATCCCGCGCCAGCGGGATTCTGCAGGTGATGTTTTTTAATGTGAAAATGAAAATGAGATGAGTGAACCAAAAAAACAAGCAAGGAGAAATAAGGGTGGACGCCCCCGAAAAACAATCAAACAGAAAGAGGTAATCCCTGTCAAGTGTTCACTGATTGAAAAAATTTTGCTTAAGCAAAAAGCTAAAGCTATCGGTGTACCCTTATCAGAATACCTCCGGCAAGGTGGACTTAACGGACAAGCTGTCAGCAAGACAAAAGTATTTCCAAAAGAAATATTGCTATTTACTGCGACCTTAAATCACCTCGCAGCCAACCTTAATCAGGTGGCTAAAAAACGCAACGGAATCGATGAATTAAATGCATTCGAAAGAGCCAATCTAAATCTGCTTTCTGTACAGGTAAAACAACTGGCTGTTGACATCAAAAAATTGTTGGTATGATTGGAAAAATTATGACCGGAAAATCATTCGGCGGATGCCTGAACTATTGCCTCCATGATAAGATTGCTGACGAAAAGAAAAATGAGTTGGTAATGAAAGACCGGGCCGAAATTATTTTATTCAATCAATGTTTTGGAAACGACAAAGAATTGATACAACAATTCAATGATGTACGACAACTCAATCCCAGGCTATCAAAGCCAGTTTTGCATGTGACTTTAAGTTTATCCCATGGCGAATATTTACCAGCCTGTAAGCTCGCCGAAATGGCCCTAGATTGTGCGAAAGATTTAGGTTTCAGCAACAACCAGTATGTAGCGATTTTACATAAGGATACAGCGCATCCGCATATTCATATTGTTGCCAATAGAATTGGCTTTGATGGTAAGACCGTCAGTGATAGTCATAATTTCCAGAAGATCGCTAAACTGTGTCGCAAGCAGGAATTAAAACACGAGCTCAAACAGGTGCTCAGTCCAAATGCTTTTTTACCAAAGGAACTGAGAAACTATCAGCGGATGGATGGCCGTAAACAACAGGTCCAGGCAGACATAAAGCACTGCATAGCCAGCTCAAAAAATTACGATGAGTTTGAACAAAAAATGAAGGCCTTGAAATACGATGTGATTAAGATGCGGGGCATTGCATTTCGTGACCGGCAAAAGGTCTATACAAAAGGTAGTGAGGTGGGTTATTCGCTGGCAACAATAGAGAAACTTTTAGCACAAAAGCAAGAATTAAAAATCGGACCACAAAAAGAGAAAATCCAAAATGCATTTGCAGATACAAGCAAACCAGAAAGCAGTTCAGACGTTCGAATTGAAAAACAAATTAAAAATGCAGTTCAATCGGCAACCAAGTTCCTGCTAAAACCAGATCAGGCAGGAGGAGGTGGGGACGATGATTCTTCTTCGATGACTGATGAACAAAAACGCCGGAGGAAACACAAGCACCGGCACTGATATAAGCATTGTAAACAATTTAAAACTGTGAGGCATGGAAACTGAAGAAATGATGGCGTTATTTTCCAAGCTCCTGGACAACCAAAAGGAAATTTTAGCCGCGCAAAAAGGTCAACTGAGTCTTTTAAGCAAACTGAGCAATGAAATGGAAGAAATACAAAGTGGTATACAAAACCCAAAGACTGAGGTCGTACCAGTAGATTTTAAACCGATTCAGCAAGTAGTAGAAAAAGGGATCTCGGATATCAAGATTTTTCTACTTACTCAACCGCAAAAGCCAGAGTCGAATAACTGGCGAGTTTTTATGGAATCGGATGCAAAAAAATGGGCTGCATATTTAATTATAATGCTTTCGTTTTTGACTTATTTGTATTTATTTGCTACTCATAAAAAGGGTTAGATAAGATAACGATTTATGCTAAAGTAAATCGGCTTAAAGATAATACCCTTTTGAGCAAGTGTCTGGCTAATTTGCTTCTGTCCGGGCTGCCAGCGCGGCTAGGGCATTGCGACCAGCTGGTCGAACAAAATTACCACAATTATCTCGGTACAGGATCATAGCCAACTGAAAATTATGTATTCGAAATCAAATTGGCGCAATAAAAAATACACCGTAATAATACCTATATCCCTTTCGGTTGTAACAGGTATATTTGGTTTTCTCAATTAACCTAAACCTTTTTACCATTAGTATGGAATTTGTCATAGACTTTCTAAGCGTTGGTGATGGCGATGCAATTATTATTTGGGCTCGCGAAAATTTGGTTCAGGATGTTATTTTTTTCGTTGATGGGGGCAACACAGGAGATGGCAATAAAGTAATCGATCATTTCGAAAAATTCATCGCCCCCAATCTGCAGCAAAAGAGTATGCTCGGGTTTGTGAATAGTCACCCGCATGCCGATCATGTCAACGGCCTTCTTGAAATATTAAATCATTTTGGTAGCAAAATGCAGTTTGGCATTTATAATGATCCTGTAGAGTGCATCACAGAAGAACACCGACAAAGAATACGCAGTTCATTCATGACCGATGAAGATCCCGACATAACACATTTATATGAAACTTTTGAACAAGTCGAGAAGTTAAATGCATTCTGTGATAAGCATAATGTTAAACGACACAATGCATACCGGGAGAATGCAGTTTTTTTGAACGGGGCTTTCAAATTATTATCGCCATCTAAAGATTTTTATGTCAACATGGTACAATATTTCACAGACGTTGATTTTCTTAAAACGGCTAATTTTTCAAGAAAGTTAGCGATACCTATTACCGATGACGAGGATAATAAGCCTTGTGATATTGTGGATCAGGCAAGCGATACTTCCCCCGAAAATCTCACAAGTACTATAATACAGTTGACTGATTCGCAAAACAAAAGATACATTCTCACAGGCGACGCAGGTGTTGAATCTTTCAATTACATGGAAAGTGAAGGTTTTGACAATGCAAGTATTGAATTTGTACAACTACCCCATCATGGAAGCAGGCGGAATATCAATACCAACTGGATTAAGAAATTTAGCCCAAGGTTTTTTATGGTGTCAGCTGAGGGGAATTCTCATCACCCACGCAGGGCGGTTATAAATTGCATAAAAAGAAATTTAGCTATGTGTCAGATATACAGTACACAC
>CAXTMV010000146.1:0-13832 GCA_964245425.1 uncultured Flavihumibacter sp.
TCTAATAACTATATATGAAATGGACCCTTGTAAGTGCACCCTCTTCTGCCGTGCATGTTTTTAATCTATCGGAAGCCAATACAGTAACACAGGTTTTGCGTTACAATCCCCTGCAAAAGTCGGCCCGCCTGAGCGGCATGGGTCCGCAGCGTCTTTTTTTTATTGAGGAAGCGGGCTTCCGCAATCATCACCTCATTTTAAAGAACGAATATGGTTTTACCATCGGCCGCCTGTCTGCCGAAAATCATACCAACGAAGCCGGCCTGATGGAAATAGAAGAAAAAAAATTCAGCTATCAGCTCACCAACAGGCCCGTTCCGGAACTGACTATTTATGAATTGGACCAGGTTCAGCCCTTGCTAACCTGTGCCTTTGTAAAAAATGCCGGGAGGGAATACCTTATTTCGCCAACGGCAAGCCTGCAGGAATTCGCCAGCCTGCTGCTGGGTCTTTGCTGGTATGTTTTGAATCCCACCATTACAGAGAACCGTTCTGTATACCAGCCAGCCCTTGCACTTGTGTGATCAGCAACCGGTTAAATAAAGACGCCCCGGTAGAAACCGGGGCGGACTGCATGAGAAAATTCCAGCTTTGCGTGCATTTATTTTTATAACAATCCAAAATTACGCTTGCACTGTTAGGCCAATGTTGTGGCCATCTTATTAAATTATTACCAACCGAAAATATCCCTGCGTTCTTTTGTCTATAACGATTAGGCAAACCAGCAGCTGTAAATGTTCAGCATTTCTTCAGATTTGTACTTTACTTTTAGCTATTGATATGAAGCTATTAATCATAGAGGATGAAAAAGAATTATCGGATAGCATTTGTGCTTACCTGAATTCTGAAAGTTTTATCTGCGAAACCGCCTATGATTTTAATATGGCCATGGAAAAGATAGCTTTGTATGATTATACCTGCATCATCCTTGATATTACACTGCCGGGTGGCAGTGGCCTGTCAATCCTGAAGGAGCTCAAAGCGAATAATAAAACAGATGGCGTACTGGTAGTATCTGCCCGAAATTCAGTAGACGATAAGGTTAACGGGTTAAAGACAGGCGCAGACGATTACCTGGCCAAACCATTTCATTTATCCGAACTGGGTGCACGTGTAGACGCCATTATACGCAGGAAAACCTTTGGCGGAAAAAACATTGTATCCATCGGCGAATTGTCCATCAACATTCCCGGTAAGATTGCGGCCGTAAAAGGCAAACCCATCGAACTCACCCGCATGGAATATGATCTGCTGCTGTATTTTACCAGTAATAAGAATAAGGTCATTGGCAAAGGTGCCATAGCAGAACATCTCTGGGGCGACGACATGGATCTGGCCGGCAACTATGATTTCCTGTATACTCATATCAAGAACCTGCGGAAAAAACTGGTGCGGGCAGGCTGCCCCGATTATATCAAATCCATTTATGGCCTGGGCTATAAGTTCACGGTCTGAGGTGTATTGTCCAGCTACAGGTCAAGCCCTACTAAAAAAGCTGCATCTTTGTAAAATGATGAGCCAGTATATACCTTTACCACCACCCGGCTGTACCCCCAATAATTAATGGTGCTACAAAAAGACATATCTATAGTACAGGATTTTGAAAAAGCCATTCGGTGCGAATGGCTGGAAACAAACGGACTGGGAGGCTGGAGCAGTTCTTCCGTTATCGGTTGCCATACCCGCCGCTATCATGGCCTGCTGGTGGCCGCTACCCGGCCCCCGGCCGAGCGAATGTCGCTGGTATCCAAACTGGATGAAACGATTATCACTAACACAGACAGGTTTGAACTGGGTACCAATAATTATGGCGATACCATTTACCCACAAGGTTACCGGTACATGACCGGCTTTACAAAAGATTTGTTCCCCGCATTTTTTTACACAGCGGGTGATATACAGCTGAAGAAAAGCATTGCCATGGTACAGGGGCAGAATACAGTACTTATTACTTACCAGGTAATAAAAGCTGGGGAGCCATTTACCCTGCAGCTTACGCCGTTGTTGTCGGTAAGAGATTATCATGGCCTGGTGCAAGCCAATGACGCCATCAATAAAAACGCCCGGTTCAGTGATCACGTGTTTAGCATCCAGGCCTATAAAGACACCCCCGCAATATTCATACAAGTGCCTGGCAGCAGCTACCAGGCCGATCCGAAATGGTTCTATCATTTTAATTACAGCGTAGAGCAATACCGCGGGCTCAACTTCACGGAAGATTTATTTTCGCCCGGAACATTCAGCGTACCGTTACAGGCAGGCGATGCGCTGGCGGTGGTGGTATCTACCAACGATCCCCTGCACATGGATGCATTTGAATTATGGGCAACAGAAGAAAAAAGAAAAAAAGCCCTGCTGAGCAACCAGCCGGCAGATGAAACCCTGCAGCAATTGTTACTAGCCGCAGACCAGTTTATTGTGCAACGGGGAGATGATCTGAAGACGGTGATTGCAGGCTACCACTGGTTTACCGACTGGGGCAGGGATACCATGATTTCGCTGCCGGGTCTTACCTTAAGCACCGGCCGTTATGAAGATGCGCGTAAAATACTGGATGCATTTGCCGGTAGCGTTAGCATGGGCATGTTGCCCAACCGCTTTCCAGATTATGGCGCCGCACCCGAATACAACAATGCAGATGGAACGCTTTGGTATTTTATTGCCGTTTTTAAATACTTGGCCGCTACCAACGACAAAGATTTTGTGCTGGGCCGGCTATTGCCCGTTTTAAAAGATATTATCGACTGGCATTATAAGGGCACCCGCTATCATATTCATGCAACGGACGACGGTCTCTTGTTTGCCGGTGAACCGGGCCAGCAATTAACCTGGATGGATGCAAAGGTTGACAACTGGGTGGTTACACCCCGGATGGGCAAGCCAGTAGAAATACAGGCGTTATGGTACAACGCACTTTGCATATTTGCCGAACTGTTGGCGCTGAATAACCAGGCGGGCCAGGCAAGCGCTGTACGCGAAAAGGCCGCTCAAACAAAAAGCAGTTTTGCCGAAAAATACTGGTACGCTGCAGGCAATTGCCTGTATGATGGGATAGATGAAAACGGATCGCCCCTTACCGAATTACGGCCCAACCAGTTATTTGCCATCAGCCTTCCTTTTCCATTGATGGAGGCTGAAAAAGCGATGGCAGTCTTGCAGGTTATAACAGAACAATTGTATACTGCCGTTGGATTAAAAACATTGCCGGCTGCCGATAAAAACTTTAAACCGTTTTATGGGGGTGATACCTTGCACCGCGACGCTGCTTATCACCAGGGCACAGTATGGAGCTGGCTGCTGGGCCCCTATATAGACGCCATCATGAAACTGGATGGGTCAAAAGACCAGGCGATGGCAATAATAAACGCATTCCGTTATCATTTAAACGAAGCCTGTATCGGCAGTGTATCGGAGATATTCGACGCGGCCGCTTCCCATCAGCCAAGAGGATGTATAGCCCAGGCCTGGGGCGTGGCAGAGATACTAAGAGTGATGAAGGACTATGAATTGTTTAACAAGAATACCAATTAAAGAAAACGATCGTCCGCGCAGCCGATCGTTTTCAACCTCTGTTCAACAGGTATGCCTTGCCGGCAAATAACCTTATACCCTATTCCTTATCCTTCAACGCCGGCCAGTTTTTGTCGGCTGTCTGAATATATTCCGGTTGTTTCTTTCTCCAGCTTTCCATTACATCTTTGTTGTAATTCAGGTACAATTTACCGTTGGCAATGGTCCATGCTTCGGGTACGGTAGGTGCCTTGTGTCCCGATGCCAGGCCATAAGCACAATACCCACCATATTGCGGTGCATATTTTTCCGGACTGGCTTTAAATGCATCCAGGTTTGCCTGGCTGGCGAAATACCAGGTGGCAGCATTCCACGACAAAGAAAATTTCTTATCTCCTTTTACCGGTTTGCTTTCTTTAAAATAAGCTACTGGGTCATAACCATGTATAGCGCCTTCCGAAGAAGTAAAGACTGCCGACTTCTGTGCAAAAACAGCAACAGACAGAAAGAATAAAAAGCCAATGGATGCAATTGTTTTTTTCATATCACTATTTTAAAGAACAAAGCTACCCGGCTGCTGAAAAGAATAGGGTCGCGTATACGACATGTATTTTTTTTAACGATTTATTTTTCAGGAGCGCCATTTCTTATCTTCTTCCCGGCTTTCTTTTACGCGAAACAGGACGATCTTTCGTATCAGCACAATGGGCAGCGGTTTATCGAGCGGGAATTGTACAGAACCTTTGGCAGTCGTAAACTTTGACAGTGCTTTATCAAAAGCCGCTATGGCTGAAGGGGTGGGATAGAAGCCGATGTGCTGTTTGAAGCCTGCAAAAGTGACCAGTATTCTGTTAAAGGAGAAAGCGGGCATCCCCCATTTCAGGCTTTCAGCAGCACCGGGCGCTGCCGCGCGAACGCATTCATATATTTCCTGCAGTTTTGCCTGGGCCGGCACAGGTGCGGCATTGATGTATTCCGCAATATTGCCGGGCTTTGCTTTTTTGGATATCATATGTATGAGTGATTGTAGAACAGCCACTAAATGTATAAATAAAACCTGGCCGTTTATCTTTTCTGCAGGAAAAGATCCGGTGCAGGCGGTTCATTTTAGTCTACTATCCGACAATTAAGCCGTCATAAGTTTTGTTATTTTGTATAACGGGCGCCTGCAAAAGGCGGCCACCGGGCCGGCCTATTCACTTGAACTTTTAAATCTGATTACGAAATGTGCCTGCAAATAAAACAACTATGATAGACGCCCTGCCCATAGCCTTTCAAACCATTCACTGGTCCGTTATTGAAAAAATTATTTATCCCGGCCAGACAAGCCATGCCTGCTGGCAAACCATACAACTGCCCGGGTTAAGAATCAGGCTGGTTGAATATGCGCCCGGTTACCAGGCCGACCATTGGTGCAGCAAGGGCCATATTGTGCATTGCCTGCAGGGTAGCTTTGAAAATGAACTGGAAAGCGGTGAGAAAAGCACGCTGTCGGCCGGCAGTACGTACGTGGTATCCGACCAGATGAGCCGGCACCGATCCTCCACCACAAATGGTGCTACGCTTTTTATCATCGATGGTGATTTTTTAAAAAATGAATCACCCGAAAACGCCGGTCATTTATCTTAATACATTTATTATTCCACCGGCATAAATATTATTACATGAAAACTTTTATTGTTGACGCGTTTACCCATATCCCTTTTAAAGGGAATCCTGCTGCGGTCTGTTTTCCGGACAATGCACTCAGCGATGAGCAAATGCTGGATCTGGCAAAAGAGTTTGGTTTGTCCGAAACCGCTTTTGTACAGGCAACGGGCAAAACAGGTGTCTATGCCATCCGGTATTTCTCTCCCAAAAAAGAAATCCCTTTATGCGGGCATGCAACACTGGCCACCGCAAAAGTGTTATTCAGGGATGCTGGCATTTCCGCCCTTCATTTTATTACCATTGAAAAAACAGATCTGTTCATACAACGCCGGCAGGATGACATAATAATGGAATTCCCGGTATTTGATACCGTGCCGGCCACTGCAACACCCGAATTGCTGCATGCATTGGGATTACGCATTATCAGCAATGCCGTATTGAGCCCTAAAAACAATATCCTTGTACTGGAAATAAGTGATGCCGCTGTACTGGCTGCACTGCAACCCGATTTTACCGCGCTGGTGAATGCATACAGCGATATCAGTGGGGTATTGGTAACGGCGCCCGCCGGTAACCTGGAATATGATTTTCACTACCGCTATTTCTGGCCCTGGTCGGGCACCAATGAAGATCCGGTTACGGGCGGGGTGCAAACCTTTTTGGCAAAATACTGGTCTGCCAAACTGGGCAAACAAAAAATGAAAGCTTTTCAGTCGTCTGCGCGTACCGGTTATATGGATCTTGAATTGCACGATAATAAAGTATTGCTGATCAGCCAGGCCGTGGTGGTGTTGGAAGGAAATACTTTTATATTTGATTGATCCCTGCCTGAAGGAAGCCGACCGTCTTGTTTCACCACTATTACCATGCAAATGAACAAAGTCATCAGCCGCGAAACGGCAGCGCATTACCAATGGGGCAGCCATTGCGATAGCTGGGTGCTGGCAGCTACAGCCGGATTGTCTGTTAAGCAGGAATCGATGCCGCCTGGTACCCGCGAGGAGTTACATTTTCACCGGCAGGCGCAGCAATTCTTTTTTATATTGAAAGGCAATGCTATTTTCTACCTGGCGGGAGAAAAAATATCGCTCGGTCCGCAACAGGGCCTGCTGGTGGTACCCCAAAGCAGCCATTTTATTGCAAATGACAGTGCGGAAACGATCGAATTCCTGGTGATCTCACAACCTGCCACCCAGGATGATCGCGTTGATATATAACAACGCAGCGCTGCCGGCTAATTGGGAGCAAAAGACATTTCTGCAGCGGGCAGGTAAAGCTTGCCGATATTCTCCTTTATCCATTGCAGGCGCCTGGCATAATAGTCGATATCGGGCACGGCAATGTACTGGATAATAAAACTGCCGTCTGCTGCGGTTGCCACAAAAGAAGGCCTTTCAGTATCCCTTACAAAAAATGATTTTAATTTTCTTTTGAAAGAGTCGTTTGACTTGTCGGCTGCCGCCAATACCCGCTGCTTAAAAACGGTGCTGACAGCGCCTGGCGGAAAAATAAAGGCGAGGTACGACGTATACACCGTGGTGCGGGAATACTGCCCGGTACTAACGGTTGATGAAGTACTACCCAGCCAAAAAAAATATTTTATTTGCTCCGTGATGCTTTTATTGATAAATCCTTCTGAACTGATCCATCCTTTGTCGCCCAGCAATTGCATTACGGCCGGTGGCCTGGCAACGGAAGCATACAGTTTATTATCGGCGTAGAACTGCTGGAAGGCCGCCGTCTGATCCGGTTTACGAAACATAAACAGCAGACTGACCAGGGCAATAAAAGAAAGAAAGCCACCGAGGGCACCGCTGTAGAAGCTAACGATCAGCAGCAAGATAAAAGTTCCAATGGTCAGGCGCAAGGCCAAGCGAGGAAAATGCTTCCTGCCATAAATATATACCGTACCAAATTCAATGGCATACAGCAATCCGAAAAAAAGCATTTTTACAAACTGATCCTGCATATCATTCATTTTATTTACCGGTGATGTATATGGCCTTGTTGGCGATCTGCTGCAAAGCGCTGGAATCCGTTACCGGGTTATCGCGAAAATTCAGCCAGGTAATGTCAGGGGCATTTTGCACACCCTGCAGGGTGGCCAGTTGATTGTGTGCTACATCCAGGCGCTGCAGCAGGGGAAGTTGCAGTGCTGCTACACTGGTAATACCGCAATTGTGCAGTACCAGCCAGTTTAATGCAGGCAATGCGGAAATATCCGCCATATCGGTCAGCGTCTTGTTTTTCAGCTGCAAGGCAATAATATTCCCGTGCTGAACGCATATCACAAAGCTGTTGCTGTTATTATACATCGCCCAGTAGGTTACCAGTTGCACCTCTTGTTCCGTTGTACCGGTTTGCTTCATTAAATGCAAAAGCGCAGCCTGCTGGCCGGGCTCAATTTTACTGATGGCATGATCAAATTGCCCGGGGGCTGCTTTCCCTTTTCCGCTTTCCATCTGGTAACCCAGCAGGTAAATGCCGATGCCAAATAAGGCCAGGCATAAACCAGGCAGGTTCAGCAGCAGCTGCCCTTTAACAATGCCGGTTACGGCCCAGTAAAGCGACAATACATAGCCCACAAAAAAAATAATCATGGTCGTAACAAAAAAAACGGCAGAAAGACCCGAAATAAAATGGCGGACCCGGGCATCAAAAAGGCCCATACAATAAATGCAGATGATAATGGTCAGTACCAGCGACAGCAATAAACTTTTCATATGGTCGGTAATGGTTCAATTCCTGGAAAATACGGTTTTGGGGCAGTCGTATGTTTCTTCCAACAGGTTGTCGGCGGCATCGGCGCGGTTAAAAAAGCCGCTTAGTTCTGACAATACGGTTGTCTTCATTTCACTGTACAAATCGACCACGGCAAAACGGTAAGATAGAAAAATATCATTCCTGTAGATGCCATAACGGTAAGGGGAAACCGGATTGGAAGCCAGGTAGCGGTACAAGGATTCCAGTTTATTTCCACCCAAACAATTAATGGGCGAAGTGGCAAAAACATAGTTCTCGTTATAAGAGAATATTCTCACCAGTGAACTACCGTTGTGAAACTCCCAATACAGCTTGCCGTTTCTGGCCAGCACCGGGTCAATACCGGCAGCGGCAATGGCCTGCTCTATCAGGGGTGCATATTTTTCCGGGGGCTTTTGGGCAAAATAACCGGTATTCACGGCTGCACCGCAAGAGGGGCAATAAGGCACTTCCTGCAATAAAAGATGGCCGCAGGATTCGCAGGCAACGCTGAAGGTTTCACCGGCATTGACCAGTTTGGCCAATACCGCCAGCAGTACGCGGCAGGGGATACCGAACCCGGTACTATCTGCTTCCAGCAATTTGGAAGAAGCGATGGCCAGCAGCTCGCCGTTGCCGTTTACAATGGGGCCGCCGCTGTTGCCGGGGTTAATGGCTGCATCTGTCTGTATAAAAGTACGGCTGTTTACGATCCTTGATTTATTTGACACAATGCCTTCTGTAATACTGAACGGCCCATAAGGAAAACCCAGCACGGTAACTTTTTCTGCCTCCTGGCAGACAAGCAACGGGTTGATGCGGATACCGGTTTGAACAGCGGCAGCAGGACTTTTTAAAATGGCAAGATCATTGGCTGGGTCTACCAGTATCACTTTCGCAACATAGCGGTATTGCAGCTGGTTCTCCAGTGCTACTTCGCGGCAGCCTTCTACTACATGGTAATTGGTAATAAAACAATCCTGCTCTTTTATATAAAAGGCAGTGCCGGTGCCGGCCGATGTATATACTTTAAGGACCGCATTTTTTATTTCGGTAAGAAGGTTATTTTCCATGACTAATTATTTTTATACTGTGTATTGATTAGCTGAACCATCCGGCAAACAGCTTTTGTTTTTCTTCTTTTTTCTCCGGAACCGCAGGGGCGATGTATTGATCCCTTGGATTGTTGTAGAATTCATACAATTGATCATAGAGCTTGCTGGTAGCGTCTTTAACCGGCATCCGGTGGTTACCGGCCAGCACTGTTTCCAGGTGCTGCCATTGCAAAGCGTTGAAGCGGTGGTTGTATAAAAGCCTGAAAATGGCTTTCTGCAGGCAGAGATAGGCACTGATAGTATCCGTTTTATTGATAAAACCATAGGCCTCGGTGAGAAAAGGCTTTAAAGCTGTCTGCACGTTGGCCGCCGAACCCGTTAATTTGGAGGGAATAAAAGTAGACACTTCGTACAACTGTGTAAAGAAGGCAGACTGCGGCAGGTTATCCAATGAATTGATATAATTGGTACCATCGTATACCAGGTCGTTCAAATCACGCTTCTCGAATAATTTATTGATGTTCTTTTCCATCATATTCTTTACGATACCCTGCGGTGCGCAGAGGTGATCGATCTTCAGCAGGGTCATGTACAGCACATCCCAAACCAGGTAATTGGCATTCAGTTGGGTCAGGTAGGCAATGGAGTCTTTGGCTTCCCTGAGGTATAACTTAAAAGCGTTCCAGGATTGTTCTTTGCGCGCATCGGAAAAAGGAGTCGTCTCCGGCGCATCCACCCAGGCAGCTTCCTGCAGGATGATGAAGTCATCGTCGTATTTGTCGGCTGTCCAGCAGATCTCTTTTAAGGTATCATATATTTTCCAGGGTTCGCAGGCGTTAAGGGGGCAGGAAAAAGTGAAATACAACAGATCTTCCTTGCATTCAATTTTCGCCAGGTTCAGTTCGCTGAAATTGATCTCGCAGACTTTCCTTAATATGATCATTTTCTGTGCGCCGGCCATGTTCACAAAGGGTGCCAGCACCCTAAACTGGTTGTCTTTTACAGAGAGATACATCTGCATGGAGCCATGGCAGATTTTTACACCGTTCAAGGGGTCTTTGCTGAATTCGTTTGCTTTGGCTTCATCAATATAACGGAGGGTGCTGCAAAGTGCTTCCAGATAATTGCCCTGTTTATACTGGTCGGTGGCGGCCTGCCAGCTGGCATGTGCATAAGAAAGGTCTTTGCGAACCTGCTGACTGGGCAGCTGGGAAAAGGAAGTATCGGTCATATGCATGTTTTATTTCCCGGTAAAAATAACGGGCTGCAAAAGACCTGTGCACCGCAATCCATATCCGGCGGGTTTTGGGGCAGATGTGGCAGAAGGGATACATATGGATAAGCGTTTGGGCTATTATGGCGGGGTGAGGCTGAATACACGCACAGTCGTCCATGGTTGATCCTGCTGCTGTTCAATCAGGCAAATCTCTTTAAATGACAGCCTGGTGGGCAGCGGCAGCTTCTTTATTTGTTCAAATATGGCATCGGTGCAACTGGCATTGCTTGGATGCAGCAAGGTGATATGCGGTTCATGCGTTCTTGGACGATCGGCCACCCGCTTTAATACGGCCTTTCGCAGTGCATCGAATTCATCTGTAACACGGGCGGGCAGCAGCACCCCTTTGCCATCTGCAAATCTTTCTGCAGCCCCAAATTGAATGGAGATGTATTCATGGGTAAATGCTTCCAGGGTGCCGAGTACGGCCTCCAGCTGCGTCAATTCGTCTTCGCGGCAAAGAGTTATATGGCTTCTTATCAGCTTGGATTGTTCCGGATTGAATGTATTTCGGATGCGCTCAATGGGCACTGCCTCTTTTTCATCGACAAAAAGAGTTAGTTGTCTACGCATACATGCAGCCTCGCAGGTTGTATCTATTTTCTAGTGCTGCATGATTCACCCGGCCATTTGCTGATCAGCCAGCTGGAAATGCCTGGCCAGTCCTTCAATGGTAAAGAAGCGCCTGGGCGCAACATAATCGCAGTTTGCCAGTTTGCACTCAACATGCCATTCCCTTGATTCCGGGTAGCCGGGTACCGAACTGGTGTGCCAATAGGCATATAACCGATCGCCGCATTTGGGGCAGCTGTCTTTTAAGTGTTTAACAGGTATTTCAGGTGCTTGCATATTTCAATATAAGCAAATTAGGCATCGATAATGCCACCGGGTGATATCATTGAATTATTCTAAAAAAACACCTCTTTTAGCAAATGAAATGATTTTGATATAATAAAAGTCCCTTATAAAAGAATTTTTCAAAACCGTTGCTGCCTGACCCGGAGCGGTTATTATTCCTCCTAAAAAAGCTGCTTGTCTTTTCCTATATTCATATCCTGATTCTTTTGCATGATGAAGCCCGCGACAATATAAAGGACATGCCTGACCGGAATCCCCGCTATAGGCGACCCGTTTCCATTCCATAAAAAACCAAACCAGTATCCGCCACCGGCTATCTTAGGGGCGGAGACTGCTGTCTTTTGCTGATCGTAAACCTTATGCTGATGAACAAAAAGAATGTTGCTATACTTTCAGTATTAATGCTGTTGGTAAACCTAAGCACCCGGGCGCAGAACATTTCCGGTTACTGGCAGGGAGTCAGTTACCAGAATTCCGGCGGCCCCAGTACCTACTACCCCGCCAGCCTGCAGATTACCCAAAATGGAACGGCGATTACCGCAACCGGCACTTCCAGGTTGCCAAACGGATCGCCTTCTTACGCCATTTTTGCCATGACCGGCACATTTATACTCGACACGTTCAGATACAGCACCTTAAAAATCATTCAGCAGGTGGCGCCGCCGTTTCCTTATTACTGGTGTTCAAATGGAACGGGTGTACTGGTGTATGACAATGTTGCACAAACGCTGTTTGGTCCCAGCAATTCGCCTGGCTGCGCCGGTGTAGGCCGTGGAGAGTATTGGCGGCTGGCAATTGTTTCAGATACTATTTTCTGCCGGGGCACGCCGGTGCTGTTATCCGTTACCGGCCAGAATATACGCTGGTACAGCAACAGCACGCTCACCCAGTTGATCGGTACCGGCAATACCATCACGCCCGCGGTAACAGCTTCCACTACCCTGTATGTTACGCAGACACATTACAATACCGAAAGTCCGGCCGTACCGGTGTCAGTCATCATCCGGGCGCCGATACAGTCTTCCCTAAGCCAGACCATTTGCCAGGGACAGTCCTTTAACGGACACACTGCCAGCGGCACTTTCGTGGATACTTTGCACGCGGCATCCGGCTGTGATACCGTGCGCACGCTAACGCTGACAGTAAGGGCCCGTTCATTTTCTGCTGTCAGTCGCACCATTTGCGAGGGCGAATCATTTCTAGGGCATACCAGCAGCGGCACTTTCAGCGATACATTGCAATCTTACACGGGTTGCGACAGCGTCAGAACCCTGACGCTGGTTGTTTTACCGAAACCACGCCTGTCTCTAAACCAGACCATTTGCCAGGGTCAATCATTGCTGGGGCACAAGACAAGCGGTGTGTACATTGATACTTTCCATACAGCCAATGGCTGCGACAGCATCCGGACACTTACGCTCACCGTAGTGCAACGATTGTTCAGTTACCTTAACCAGACCATCTGCGAAGGACAAAGTTTTGCGGGCCACCAGGCAAGCGGTGTCTATACAGACACTTTGCGTTCTGCATTCGGTTGTGACAGCATACGGCAACTAACCCTTACCGTTACACCCCGGTCTTCCAGCATTATTAACAAGACCATTTGTCCGGGCGAGAGCTTTATGGGTTATAACCAGCCAGGTATTTACAATGATACGCTGAAGACAGTAGCTGGCTGCGACAGTATCCGGACCATTAACCTTACCATAGCTGCGCTGCCTGCACCGGATCTGACGGGGCAGGATATCATCTGCGGCGGACAAAGCATCAGCCTGTATCCCGGCGCCTTTACAACTTATCTATGGCAGGACGGATCGGTAAGGGATCACCTGGCCGTTACAAGCGCCGGTCTTTATTCCGTTACCGTATCCAATGCCTGCGGAACAAAGACCGCGTCGGTACAGGTTACGGAGCAAAACTGTCAGCCTGAATTTCCGAATGCTTTTAGCCCGAATGGCGATGGCAAGAATGATGTATTCAGGATCATCAGGCCTTATAACCTGAAAGATTACCGGCTGGCCGTTTATAACAGGTTTGGCCAGCGGTTATTTGAAACAAAAGATCCGCTAACGGGATGGGATGGCACTGTAAATGGGAAGCTCCAGGATCCTTCATTATTTATATGGACCTGTCAGTTTACCCGGAATAATATGACCACGAAGCTGCGGGGAACGATGTTAATTTTAAGATAAAGGCTGAATTGGGGGGCGCATCCTTCAATTATTTTCGGGCATGTCTTTTATTTTACCATTCGTTTGAAATTATTTAATTGCCGGAGAAGCAATAGGCCAACACGTACATCCCGCTGGTGAAACAAAAATTTCAATTAACAGCTTACAGCGTAAGAGTCTTCACTTACACTCCCCTCTCTTTATCCCATGGTGTCTATTTCAAGACATGATAATTGCGGGATTTTACCTGTGTAAATTCGGGGATTGGGTACAACATAGATATATAGCAAAAGCGGTGGTAAATAAATACACTCCATTCATTATTCAAGCGGTGTATTAAGTGTTGTGTGTATCATTTTTACACGGTCACCGCTTACCATCTCAAGGTATAATTGGTAATATTTTGCTCCTTCCGGTATCGTTAGTTGCAGGGACGGTCCTTCACCTTCTTTGGGTAGCTGATGTTTTCTTTTTGCAGCAGGCTGTATAAGAAAAAAACTACTGAAAAAACACCAATAGATATCATTAGCCGCAGAATCTTTTTTTCTTCAATAGTGGGCGGTGATATAA
>CAXTMV010000147.1:0-5882 GCA_964245425.1 uncultured Flavihumibacter sp.
AGTCATGGTATTATTTGAATATGATTATAGTTTACCGGTTGCTTTAACAAAATCTATTTTGGCAATGATGGCACTGTAAAGCGAATTGATGTAATTGGTCTGGGCCGTCTTTAAATCTGTTTGTGCCTGGTTAATTTCTGTCTGGCTGCCTGTACCGGCTTCAAATTTCTTTTCTGTCTGGTGGTAAACCGTTTCTGCCAGCGCCATATTTTTCTTCTGAAAATCGAGGTTTGAGATAGCTGAGTTGAAATTGTTTTTTGCCATTTCTATTTCATTGTCAATATTGATCTTAAGTGCTTCCTGCTGGTTCACCGATTGTTCCAGTACCAGTTTGGCCCTTTCTATCCTGGCATTGGCAGAGAAGCCGGTAAAAATGGGTATGTTCAGGTTCATGGTAAAGGCAGAAATACCAAACCAGTCGCCCTGTTTGCTCGTAAAATCGAATTTATTGCGCTGTGCATTTTTATTGTAATAGCCGTTTAAAGAAAGGGTGGGCCATTTAGCCGCTTTGTAGCGTTTCACATCAAATTCATTCAGGCGGATGCCCATATCGGCATACTGAAAATCCCTGCGTTGCTTATAATCGAAGCTGCTGATATCGGGTATGCCTTGTTTAACCTGGTCGGCATTCAGCGTATCGGTGAGCGAGAGAGAATCTTTTATGCGCATTCCCATTAATACTTTCAGCCCCAGATAGCCATTGGCAACCTGCGTAAGTGCATTTATTCTTTCTGTCTGCAGGTTGGCCTGCTGTACTTCCAGTTTATTCATGTCGAGCTTTTCCGCGAAGCCATTGTCGAACATAATTTTTGTATCATGTTGCAGTTTACTGATCAGCGAGATATTGGAATCTATCAGTTCAATCTGTGTTTTGCTAACCAGCAGCTGGTAATAGATCTTGTAGATACTGGCGCGGATGTTTTCTTCTGTAATCTCTTCATTTTTCGACTGAAAATCGATCAGTGTCTGCCTTGCTTTCAAGCCTGTGAACACGGTTCCGTCGAACAGGATCTGGTTCAGCGAAACACCGCCGGTTGAATTCCATTTTACGCCAAAGGGGAGTTCTTCAAAAGTACCGGGTGTACCCCCGAAAAACTCTGCCGGTATAAGGCTGATGGGCAATTTGGCATTATAGGTAAGTGAACCCGTTGCCTTAATCTGCGGCAAGGCGGTGCCGGTTACTTCACGGTTGGTCTGTGCCTGGATTTTGATATCGATGAGGGCATTCTTTACCTGTACGTTGTTTTTCTTTGCATAATCCAGTGCCTGCTGAACGCTGAAGGCATGCGTTTCCTGCGAGGCTGCCGGCAATACCAGCAGCAACAGGCCTATCCATGGTATTATGTTATTTAATCTTTGCATCAGTTGTCGTTTTTTTGGTTCTTTCCTGTTTGTATTTTAAAATCAGTTTATGCCCTTTCAGGTTTACGAGCCCGTACAGGTAGTGAAGAATGATCTCTTCTTCAATTTCTGCCAGGTTGTGTTTCACTTTGGCCTGGAAGCCGGGGTTAAAGGGTATCATCACAATCTCTACCCGGAAGCGGGCGATAATATCGATATTAATATCATCCCTGTACAGGTCTTCTTTAATGCCCCGAATCAGGTTGTTTCGGATGATATTGTATAAATATTCATTCTTGTGCTTTAGAAATTTCTGAAAAGCTGCCGGGTGGTATTTTTCCAGGTCGTACAGCACCGAAGCATTCATAGAGCGGAACATTTCCAGCACCATGTCCATGGCCAGGAAAAGTTCGTGCACGGCATTGTCAGACTGGTTAATATCTATCTGGCAGCAGTCTTCGTTATGCGTTATCTCGTTCACAATCACCGCGTCTACCAACTCATCTTTATCAGTATAATAATGATAAATGGTCTTCTTGCTCATGCCCAGGTGGTTGGCAATATCATCCATGCTAACACTGCGCACGCCGTACTTCATAAATAAGTCGCTGGCCTGTAGTTTAATGCGCTCTTTGTTGTCTATATCTGTCATAATCGGGGCACAAAACTATGGAAACTTTTTTTGTTACGAAAGTTTCCAGTCCTTTTTTTTTGCCATTCATCATTAAAAAAAGTACCGAGGCTGGCGGTAGAAGGTCTGAGGTTTTTTGCCGGCTTAAGATAATCTGCTAGAAAACAATTTCTTAAGCCTGTGATTTATTTCGGTAGATAGATAACAAATATTGCTGGCAGTTGCAGCAGTTTTGGCAAAGAGCGTTGCACCTTAAACCGCCAACCTTACATCCTTTGCTTTACCTTTACGGCAAAACAACATGAGTCTATCACGCCGCAATCAATGGCGCTGGCGGAAAATATTGCAATATTTGATACAGGGTTTGCTGGTAACAGCGCCTGTAGCCATTACCATTTATCTAATTTATTGGTTTGTATCGTCGGTAGACAGCTGGCTACCCATTTTCAGGGTAAAGGATGTAGATGGCCGTATTATCAACCGCAACTACGGGTTGGGCTTTGTGGTTATCATTGCGGCGCTGATCCTGATCGGTTTCCTGAGTTCCAATTTCCTGACGAGCCGTATCTTCAGTCTCTTTGATCGATGGCTGGAGCGTACGCCCGGCATCAAATTCATCTATTCTTCCATCAAGGATTTTTTTGAAGCTTTTGCCGGCAATAAGCGAAAGTTTAAAAAAGCGGTGCTGGTGAGTATTTTTCAGCCCGAAGTTTTTCAGCTGGGTTTTATTACGGATGAGGATGCCAGTGAGTTTGGGCTGGTGGACTATGTTGCCGTATACGTTCCCAATTCTTATGCGGTCACCGGTCAGCTGTATCTGGTACCCAAACAAAAAATAAAAGTACTGGAAGATGTAAGCCCTTCTGATGTGCTGAAATATGCGATCAGTGGTGGCGTGGCGGAAGTGGAGGAAGAGAAACATGCTTCTTAGCTGATGGGTGGGTCGGTTAACTGGTCTTTTGCCGGTTATGATACTATTAATGAGCCCCAACGGGGATTATGTCTGCCAGTTGAAATATGCGATCAGTGATGGCGTGGCGGAATTGGAGGAAGAGAAACACGCTGCTTAGCTGATGAGTTGGTTGACTGTTTTTTTACCGGTTATCATTATATATAATGTGTCCCGAAGAGGTGATGTCTGCCAGCAAAGGGTGCAATTCTTCGCTGAACAGGTGAATGCCAGGAGAAAAACACGTTCTTTAAAGCGTTTAATTCCCAATGCCCGATCCCCGGTTGTTGCTAGCTTCATGGAAACATTCGTCATTGCTTTCATACCGAAAAATAATACTGGCTTTCATTCTCCTGCTCTCTCACCTGCACAGCTATTGCTGGGGATTTTACGCGCACCAGCAGATAAATTATTACGCCGTTTTTTTATTGCCACCCGAAATGATGGTTTTCTACAAACCGAATATCAGTTTTATTGCCGCCCATGCGGTGGACCCCGATAAACGGCGGTACGCAGTAGCGGCCGAGGGTGCGCGGCATTATATAGATATCGATCTGTACGGAAAAAACGCAGTAGCCGTATTACCGGAAACCTGGGACAGTGCACTGGCGCATTTTCCGGCAGACAGCCTGCAGGCGCGGGGTATTGTGCCCTGGTGGATCCAAATAATGATGCGTCGGTTAACCGCGGCCTTTAAAGAAAAAGACCCTTCTAAAATACTCAAGCTTTCTGCAGAGCTGGGCCATTATATTGCCGATGCCCATGTGCCCCTCCATGCCTGCAGCAATCACAACGGGCAGTTTACGGACCAACTCGGCATTCATGCTTTCTGGGAAAGCCGTATACCGGAATTGCTGGCAGAAAAAGAATGGAATTTTTTTATTGGCAAGGCCGTTTACCTGCAGCACCCGGCGCAGTTTATCTGGAAACGGGTTTTTGAAAGTGCCGCCGCTGCGGATACAGTGCTGAAGGCGGAAAAAAAATTATCCCTGCAGGCGGGTGCCGATCTGCGTTTTGCCTTTGAAGAAAAAAATGGCGTGCTGGTGCGCCAGTATGCGGCTGATTATACGCGTACCTATAATGCCTTGCTGAATGGCATGACGGAGCGACGGATGCAGCAATCCATTTATGCGGTAGCCTGTTACTGGTATACCGCCTGGGTAAATGCCGGTCAGCCCGACTTGAAAAAACTGTCGGGTAAAATATTCTCGGTTGAAGACGATAAGGCCTTTGAATTGCTTGATCTTCAATGGAAGAATAGGCCGGCGGCAAGCAGGATCTGTGAATAAAGCCAACATATAAAAGTCAAAAATCAATAACCTTCTCCCGTATTGGCCCCCAGGACCCCGCAACGAGCCTACCGATCAACCTATCCACTGTTCCCGGTTGGTGAAAAACCGGCAAAAGCCCGATCAACTGATCAGCCAATCAACGATTCAGCCAAATTAAAGTACATTTGCAGCCATTTTAACACCATCAATTCAAAAGCTGTGCTGCATAATTTTAATTCAGGCCCCAGTGTTTTGCCCAAAGAAGTATTTGAAGAGGCCAGCCGGGCCATCCTGAATTTTAATGATACCGGATTATCCATTTTAGAAATCGGCCATCGCACCAGTTGGTTCCAGGAGGTCATGGATGAAGCCCTATCGCTTGCCAGAGAACTGATGCACCTGGATGCAGGGCATGAAGTATTGTTCTTACACGGCGGCGCTTCCACGCAGTTCTTCCAGGTGCCGATGAATTTATTGGACGATGCAGCCACGGCCGCCTACCTAGACTGCGGAACCTGGGGCACCAAGGCCATCAAGGAAGCAAAATTATTTGGTGGTGTAGACATGGTGGCTTCTTCAAAAGATAAAGACTATACCTATATCCCCAAAGGATATACGATACCTGCTAACGCAGCCTACTTTCATTATACCACCAATAATACCATCGAGGGTACGCAAATGCACGAAATACCGGCCACTGACGTACCGCTGATCGCGGATATGAGCAGCGATATTTTAAGTCGTGCGATGGACTATAACCGTTTTGCGCTCATTTATGCCGGTGCGCAGAAAAATGCCGGCGCAGCAGGGGTTAATATGGTGATTGTAAAACAAGATATACTGGGCCATGTGCAGCGCAAACTGCCTTCTATGATGGACTACCGCAACCATATCGAAAATGGTTCTATGTTAAATACGCCGCCCGTATTTGCCGTGTATGTTTGCATGCTTACCCTGCGCTGGTTAAAAAAACAGGGTGGCGTTCCCGTTATGGAAGGCTTGAATGCGGCAAAAGCAGCCCTGCTGTACGATACCTTGGATGCATCGCCCCTGTTTATACCAAAAGTGGCCCGCGAAGACAGGAGCCTGATGAACGTGGTATGGATCATGAAAGATCCGGAGCTGGAAAAACAATTCCTGGCAGAATGCAAAACACATGGCATGATAGGCGTAAAAGGGCACCGATCCGTTGGCGGATTCCGCGCGTCTTTATACAATGCGCTCAGCATCGACAGCGTACGTGCACTCACCGATTTAATGACCGATTTTACAAAAAGGAAAGGCTGATACGATTTACTGGTTTTGAGATGCTGGAATCTTACGATGTATTCCTTGTTAACCATCGAAATCTCCAAATCGCTATATCCTACACCTCAAAATGACTGTATGGCAACCATTGTTCCGTTTAAAGCATTAAGACCCAAACCAGAATTGGCCGCAAAACTGGCAGCGCCACCGTACGATGTACTTAATTCTGCAGAAGCCAGGCAGGCCGTTAAAGGCAATGCCTGCTCTTTTTTACATATTACCAAGGCTGAAGTTGATTTACCCGTCAATGTCGATATCCATTCGGCAGAAGTGTATGAAAAGGCCAAGGAAAACCTGGCGGCTTTTGTACGGCAGGGCATCTTGTTCAGGGAACTGAAACCCTGTTATTATATTTACCGGTTGATCATGAATGGCCGCAGCC
>CAXTMV010000147.1:5892-13775 GCA_964245425.1 uncultured Flavihumibacter sp.
GACCGGCCTGGTTTGCGGCAGTTAAGTAGACGACTACGAGAAGGGCATCATAAAAAAACATGAATTCACCAGGCCGGAAAAGGAACTGGATCGGATCAATCATATAAAAATAAGTGGTGCACAAACAGGTAATGTTTTCCTGGCTTACCGGAATGTAACGGCAATGGATACCCTGGTAGCAAACTGGCAGGCGGCACATGAGCCGGTATATGATTTTTCAGCAGAAGACGCCATTACACATACTATTTGGATCATCAATGACAGCAAAGTAATTGACTCCATCACTGAATTATTTGCCCGGCAGGTACCCTGTACATATATCGCCGACGGCCACCACCGCGCCGCTTCCGCGGCAAAGGTCAGGCAGGTGCCCGGCAATGAAAATAATGAAGGGGCTGATTATTTCCTGACCACCCTGTTTCCCTCCAACCAGCTCCATATTATGGATTATAACCGTTTGGTTAAAGACCTGAACGGGTATGCGCCGGCAGATTTTATACAGCAGTTGCAATCCGATTTTGATTGTGAATGGGTAGGTAAAGCCGTTTACCGGCCAACCGCCTTGCACCAGTTCGGGATGTTCCTGGAAGGTAACTGGTACAAACTGACGGCAAAAAAAGGAAGTTTCACAGAAGATCCCATTGGAGTATTGGACGTGACCATCTTATCGGAAAAAATACTGGACAAATTACTGGGTATTAAAGACCAGCGTACAGACAAACGGATCGATTTTGTAGGTGGCATACGCGGCCTGGCAGAACTTGAAAAAAGAGTCAGCAGTGGTGAAATGCAGGTCGCTTTCAGCCTTTACCCGGTCAGCATCCCCCAATTATTTGATATTGCAGACAGTGGCGATGTAATGCCGCCTAAAAGCACCTGGTTCGAACCCAAATTACGGGATGGTCTCTTAACCCACCTGATATATGAATAGCCAGGGTCCGGATCGCTCATAGCTGATTTTAACAAACAGGATTCCGCCTGATTTCAGCAAAACTTTATCTTTGAAAACATGAAAAAGATCGCAGGTTTGATAGCTGGTTTTCTGATCGCAGGCATACCCGCATTGTATGCGCAGGATGCAAAAGCACTCCAGGAAACAGCCCGCAATTTTGTAAAAGACGGCGATTTCAGCAATGCCGTACTGGTACTGAATAAAGCGCATGAGCAGGATCCCAATAACCTCAGTGTTAGTAAAGACCTGGCCCTGGTGTATTTTCAAAAATCGGATTACCCCAAAATGCAGATGCTGATGAAACCTTTGCTGGAAAGGCCCGATGCGGACGCAGAAGTATTTCAGCTGGGTGGCATGCTGAATAAAGTGACCGGCGATACAAAAGAATGCGAACGTATTTATAAAAAAGGACTCAAGGCCTTTCCTGACAGCGGCCCCCTGTTAAATGATTATGGCGATCTGCTCTGGTCAAAACAAGACTATGCTGCCATAAAACTCTGGGAGCATGGCATACAGGTTGATCCTTCCTATACCGGCAATTATTATAACGCTGCCAAATACTATTATTTTACGAAGGAGAAAGCCTGGGGACTTATTTACGGCGAACTCTTTGTAAACCTTGAAAGCTATAGTCGCCGTACAGTTGAAATAAAAGAACTGCTGGTAGAAGGGTATAAAAAATTGTTTACCGATGCTGATATCATGAAAGGCCAGGACAGTAAAAATGAATTCTCGGTGGCTTTTCTCAATAACATGAATAAGCAGGCCAATGCAGCCAAAAATGGCATCACCCCCGAAACGCTTACCATGATACGTACCCGGTTTCTGCTCGACTGGTTTGAGAAAGATGCCGCCCGTTTTCCTTTTAAACTATTCGACTATGAACGCCAGTTAGTGAAAGAAGGTAATTTTAATGCCTATAACCAATGGCTTTTCGGCAGTGTACAGAACCTGTCTGCATTTGAAACCTGGACAGGTACCCATAGCAATGAGTACAAACAATTTACTACCATGCAAAGCAGCCGTTTGTTCAAACTGGGAACAGGCCAGTACTACCAGACGGTTTCAAAATAACAGCTACTTGTTTCAACAGGCCCCGGTTCAGCCACCGGGGCTTTTTTTATACTGCTTTTT
This sequence comes from uncultured Flavihumibacter sp., assembly GCA_964245425.1. Taxonomy (GTDB): domain Bacteria; phylum Bacteroidota; class Bacteroidia; order Chitinophagales; family Chitinophagaceae; genus JACMLD01. The sequence goes on from CAXTMV010000147.1 coordinate 7,979, forward strand.
TATCTAATTTCAACAGGCGGGGTAATGGTGGCCGCCCCTGTTAATGAATGATAGGTGCAACGCCGCAGAACACGATCCTTTCAAAATAACAATTACAGTTTAACGATTGCAAGAACATGGAGCCGAAAAGATTATTCGATTGCATACAAGTCCACCTGAACGGCAAGCCGCTGCCCGATATGCTGGCAGGCAAGGAAAATGGGCTGTGGCGTCATTACAGCACCCTTGAAGTAAAGGAAACCATTGACAAACTGGGGGCCGGTCTGCTGAATATGGGTATCAGCTGCGGTGATATGACGGACGCTGGCCGCGATAAAATTGCGATCCTGTGCAAGAACAGGCCGGAATGGATCATACTGGATCTGGCCGTGCAACAGATTGGTGCTGTACTGACACCCGTTTATCCCACCATCAATGTAAATGAACTGGAGTTTGTGCTGAACGATGCACAGGTAAAAATGATTTTCGTAAACGATGAAGACGGTTACCACAAAGTAATGAGCATCAAAGACAGGCTGCCTTCTGTACAGGCCATTTTTTCTTTTGAACATGTAACCAATGCCCGACACTGGAAGGAGGTGCTGGAAGCCGCCACGCCTGCGGCTGCCGCCAGCATGGCCGCTATTGCTGCTAAAATAAAATACGAAGATCTCGCCACCGTTATTTATACATCGGGTACTACCGGTACACCCAAGGGAGTGATGCTGAGCCACCAGAATATTCTCAGCAATGTGCTGGCCTGTGTTCCCTGTTTTCCGCCCGGCGAGAACCTGAAAGCCCTGAGTTTTTTACCGCTCAATCATATCTTCGAAAGAATGGTAAGCTATCTATACCTGTTTAAAGGCACCGCCATTTATTATGCAGAAAGCCTGGATACCATTGGTGAAAACCTAAAAGAGGTAAAACCAGGCATCTTTACCACGGTACCGCGTTTGCTGGAGAAAGTATACGACCGGATAATGGCGAAAGGGAATGAGCTCACAGGTGTAAAAAGAAAATTATTTTTCTGGGCCCATTCGCTGGCAGAAAAATTTGAGATCAACCAGGAGCAGGGATTCTGGTTCAATATGCAATTATCGCTCGCCAATAAATTAATATTCAGCAAATGGAGAGAAGGCCTGGGCAATAATTTACTATGTATTGTAAGTGGCGGCGCTGCCTGCCAGGTAAGACTTATCCGCATTTTTACTGCCGCCCGGATACCGGTAATGGAAGGGTATGGATTAACAGAAACTTCGCCCGTGATCAGCGTAAATCGTTATGAGGTGGAAGGCAGAAAATTTGGAACGGTAGGACCTGTAATTGAAGGCGTAGAAGTAAAAATTGCCGAAGATGGTGAAATATTGTGCAAGGGCCCCAATGTAATGCCCGGTTATTATAAAAGGCCCGATCTTACGGCAGAAGCAATGGTAAATGGCTGGTACCATACGGGCGATATCGGTATGCAGGACGGCCGCTTCCTGAAAATTACTGATCGGAAAAAAGAATTGTTCAAAACCAGTGGCGGCAAATATGTAGCACCACTACCGATTGAGAATAAGCTCAAGGAATCTATTTATGTGGAACAGGTAATGGTAGTTGGTTCCGAACGAAAATTTGTGGGCGCCCTTATTGTGCCTTCTTTCCCGAATCTGAAGGATTGGTGTAAGCAAAACGATATTGCTTTTACTACCGACGAACAGATCATCAGCCACCCGGCGGTACTGGCTATGTTTAAAGACCTGGTAGAGCGCTTTAATAAATTTTTCAACCACGTAGAGCAAATCAAAAAATTCGAACTCCTGCCGCACGAATGGAGTATCGATACCGGCGAAATGACCCCCAAAATGAGTATCAAAAGAAAGGTGGTGATGGAAAAATACCGCGATGCTATAGAACGAATCTATCTTTGATTATTTTGACTCTTGCATTTTAAATATTGAATGCCTTTGCTATGCAATAAATGCAAGGCAAAGGCATTCAACATTTATAATACTATCAGGGTGCTACCGTCTGTGCCTGTTTATTGCTGTTTATTAAATCAATATCGGGGATGGAAGTATCGGTGAGCTTAACCTTACCCCTTTCTTTTCTTACAATTCTTGAGAAAAGAGAAATCTCTTTATCGAACAGGAACCGGAAAAATAATTTTGTCCAGGAGGTATGGTATTGCAGGTTGTTGTAAAACCCGCCGGCATTCTTTCTAATCTGTGGTAATTTATTCCATGGTACGGAAGGAAAATCATGGTGTTCATTGTGGTAACCCACATTAAAAGCAACGGTATTCAATACGCCGTAATAACTAAAAGTTTCCTGTTCTTCGTCGTGGGTAAGATAATGTTCCTGTATCCAGCGGGCACCCAGCGGATGAAGACCGATGGAGAAAAAGAAACTCGCCAGTAAAAATATGATGGCCTTGGGTCCGAAGAAAAAGCAAATGGAAGTAATAAAAATAATCTGCAGGGCGAAATTGGTAGCCACCCATTTATCGAAGGGCTTGATTTCGCGTAAGCGTGAAATCCGGAAAATCTGGAAAATGGGATAGAATAACAACCAGAGTGCTTTACCAATAAAATAATTATTGATTAGCTTGGCCTCCCATTTATTGGGCAAATCGGCGTCCAGCTCATGCACACCCTGGAAGGAATGGTGCTTTATATGGTAGCGTTCAAAAGAAATGGAACTGGGAAACAACTGCGGCATATTGGCAAACATACCGGCAAACCGATTGGCCGCCCGGTTTTTAAATAGTAAGTGGTGCGCACATTCGTGGATCATTACAAATAAGGCATGATCCGCAAACGCACCCAACAAATAAGCAGCGCCAAATACCAGCCACCAGGACTGATCTCTCAGCAGCCATGACATAACTACCTGGAAACCTACCAACCCGATAATAACAAAAATGGTATTCGGGTTTTTACCAATCAGCTTACGCATCTCCGGATGCTGTTGTAAAATCTGCTTGGTACGCGCCCGGTGCGGTTCCTGTTTTTCTGAATGTACAAAATCAATTCTTCTACCCATTGTTGAAGGAATAAGCTTTTGAAAAGTAGTTAAGTTACAGATATAAATTTTAACGGGCATTCCCTAAAAATAAATATCTGATTATGAATTACTTGCGAATTATTTCCGGCACAAAGATAAGACAGAAATAACATAAAAATCAGTGGATTTTACGGGTGATTTTGTTAAATGATGCGGTAAAGCGGAGCCACCGTACGGCGACAAATAAATCAGTTCAATCATGCATTAAAATTTGCCTGGTGGCGCAAAAGCCTGCAAGCGCAGGATGCTGTAAAGCTTCAGGCCACCTTTAACGTACGGTTAACCAGTTTGCAGACCTTAATCAAAAGCGAATGGAACTGGTTAATATTATTTTATTATCTTTTCGCACTCGTATCGCCCATCAATTTATTAATCATCCGGCTTTGAACAATCATCTACTACAGCAGGTAAAAGACGCCAACAAAGACAGGCAGCGGGGTCCGCTGAAAATAAAATATGCTGCCATGGCGGAAAGCCCTTTTCGGTTCTTCAGGGGTAGCTGCCCGTTATTTTACCAGGAGCTTTCTGATCATTATCCTTTTGACACCTCCCCGGCGGTTTGGGCCTGCGGGGATCTGCACATAGAAAATTTTGGTACCTATAAAGGAAATAACCGGTTGGTCTATTTCGATATGAATGATTTTGATGAAGCTTTACTGGCGCCTCTTTTATGGGAGATCTGCCGGTTAACCACTTCTGTGCAGCTGGCCGCCGATGCGGCAGGCTTTTCCAAAAAAGAAAAAGGCAGCCTCGTCAATACGTTATTATCTTCTTACATACATACACTGGGTAAAGGCAAGCCATTGGTAATAGAGCGGGAAACCGCCAGGGGATTGGTAAAAAAGATGATTGGCAGGCTGGCAGACCGGAAAGAAATGGAATTGGTAAAAAAAAGGACCAGTAAATCAAACCCTGATAAATTACTTAAAAGTGATCGGTTACTCGCAATGGACAGGCAGGAAAAGAACGACCTGCTCTATTCTTTTAATAGTTGGCTGGCTGAGAATACCGGCCAGCAGCTGCAGGCAATAGACGCCGGTTTCCGCATAGCCGGCACCGGTAGCATAGGTGTTAAGCGGTACGTTTTATTACTGGCCCATAGCTCCAACCCGCAAAAAAGACTGCTGGCAGATGTAAAAGAGGCCCGGCCCTCCGGCCCCGCCGCCCATGCAAGCCTGGCACAGCCGGCATGGACCAATGAAGCTGCAAGAATCATTGCCATTCAGGAAATGATGGAGCATGTATCGCCTGCATTTTTATCTTCTTTTCAGCACCGGCAAACATGGTATGTTGTAAAAGAGCTGCAACCCACCGGCGATAAGGTTACTCTTTTTCAAACGACGGCCGACCTGTCTGGTACAGAAAAATACCTGGCCGACCTGGGCATGCTGGTGGCATCGGCCCAATTGCGCAGCAGCGGAAGACGCCAGTCTGCAACAGCCGACGAACTTGCGCAGTTTGCAGGAAATACCGGCTGGGTAGAACCACTTGTGCAATGGTCGGTTTCTTATGCCGAGCAGGTGAAGCAGGAATATGCCATCTACCGTTCCGCCTGGAAAGAAGGTTTTTTTGACAAAGAGTAATCATTACCTCCACGTAATCCAGGATTATTTTATTCAATGATTAATATATTGCTATGGACAGGGAAATACTGATACGGTTTTTGCTGGCCGCCCTTTGGGGCGGTATTGTAGGCCTTGAAAGAGAATACCGGAGCAAGTCTGCTGGTTTCCGAACCATGATCATGATTTCTACCGGCGCCTGTTTTTTTACGATTATGTCTAATGTAATCGGAAGTCCTAATAATGCCGATCGCATCGCCTCCAATATTGTTACGGGTATTGGTTTCCTGGGTGCGGGGGTTATTTTCCGCGGGGGTGAAAACCGTGTCAGTGGTATTACAACCGCTGCCACTATTTGGACGGTTGCAGCGGTAGGCATGGGCATTGGTACTGGGTATTATTTTGCCGCTGGCTCGGCCAGCCTGCTCATCATTTTTGTACTGGCCATTTTGCCCTATGCAGAAAACCGGATTGATAAAATTAGCCAGACCAGGACTTACAGCATACAAAGAAGTTATGCAGGAGATGCCAGCGATCGATACGAGAAAATTATGCACGCGCATCAGCTCCACTTTAAAAGAACCGGCCATGTAAAACAAAGAGACATTATTTCCATGACCTGGGACGTTCGCGGAAAGGCCATAAGCCATGACGCATTCTGCCGCATTGTTTCAGAAGATGACATGGTGCAAAGATTCGAATATTAAAAAACCCCTGCAAGAACGCAGGGGTTATACTGTTTATATTTGTATAGTTTATTTCGTTGTGCCTGCAAAAAAGCCTACCAAACCTTCAGGTGATACTTCTACGACCGTTACTTTATTGTCTTTTTTAAGTTCAACAAAATAGTTGTCTTCATCACTGAATTCGCCGCCGTATAACACCATATTGGTTTCGATATCTTCATTGTCGTCGAAGAATAATACATTTTCAACTGCATAATCCTTGTATTCCCTGTTAATGATATTTTGAGCGGATGCCGGCAAATCGGCGAAAGTCTTCTTCACGGTAGTGCCTACTAATTCACCCTGGATATCAAAGTAGGCAGTTGTTTTTTGTCCGTCGAGGTCAAAGACAGCTTCATCAAAAGTCTTTCCTTTTGTCCATTCAACATCTGCTATATTTCCATAGAGGCCGTAAAATGTTTGCGTAGAACGATAATTGATTTCATTGGCTTCCGATTTTTTATAGGCGGCACGCTCTTCTCT
>CAXTMV010000148.1:0-12814 GCA_964245425.1 uncultured Flavihumibacter sp.
CATAAATATTATTGTTGAACAGGATTTTGTTTGTTAAACCGTTCATCGGTTCCGTCCATCCATTCCTGGCTGGCATTACGGCCGGCATCATTCTGATCGTTCAATGTACGGTTATCCGTATCCGTGGTTTGCAGCCAGGCGGCGCCTTCACGGCGAAATACCTGAACAGCCCGCCCCAACAACCTTCCGCATGCCTGCTCAACGGCCCCGGTTGTCTGCCAGCCATGTATTTCAAGAACAACCGGAAATAGTACCGGGCAAAGGGCAGCCATCGTTACCCCGGGTGCTATTTTTTCTGTTAATGGGGAAGCTGCGCCCCATTCATGCGGATGCTCAAAAAACGCCAGCGTCAAAAAAGGAAAGGCGGCTGTAAAGGCGTCGCTTACCTGTGAAGCAAGGGTAGTATTGTTTATTTCGATAATCATATTATAATGTACTTCAGTACCAGGCATCCATAAGGGCCGGCCATTACTGGCTTCGCTGATATGCGGTGGATCGTTACAAAAACCTTTCCGGATTGTTCGCCCGCGATGCCTTTTAATTATTTTGTTGTTACCGGGTTCTTTTTGCTGCACATCTACCGGCCGCCCGTCGCCAAGCGTAAAAATATAGTAGATTTACAATCATTATCTTCATCCGGCAGGTTCAGCAATTTTAATCAATATAAACAGGCAGTATGTTACAAAAAGGCGATAAGGCACCGGTTTTCAAATTATTTGCAACCCCCGACCAGCAATTTTCGCTGGCAGAATTACAGGGAAAAAATGTCATCCTGGCTTTTTACCCGGCAGACTGGAGCCCGGTTTGCAGCGATCAGATGGCATTGTACAATGAAACGTTGAAAATGTTTACCCGCCACGATGCCGTTTTACTGGGGATCTCTGTAGACAGCAAATGGTGTCACCTGGCTTTTTCACAATCGCGCAACCTGCACTTCCCGCTGCTGGCGGATTTTGAGCCCAAGGGCGAGGTCTCCCGGCAATATGGTGTGTACAATGAAAAAGAGGGTGAGTGCGACCGGGCACTATTTGTGATAGACAAAGAAGGAATGATTGCCTGGAGTTACTTGTCGCCCATGGCCATGAACCCGGGTGCCGACGGTATACTGGATGTACTGGAATCATTATCACAAAAAAAATAATTGTATATGAGTGCACATCTGAAGCCTCCCGTGAATGAAAAAGATCACGTTGCAGGTGCGGCAACGGCAGCCATAGAGCTGGTTGAATTTGGCGATTACCAGTGCCCGCATTGTGGCGCTGCTCATCCCATCATAAAAAAAATACAACAGGATTTTGGCGGCCAGATCCGTTTTATATTCCGGAATTTTCCTTTGTCTGAAATTCATCCGCAGGCCATGGCCGCTGCCCTGGCAACAGAAGCAGCGGGCCTGCAGGATAAATTCTGGGCTATGCATGATATTATTTTTGAACACCAGTCGCAGCTCAACGAAGCAGGATTACACAAACTGGCCGCCTCGGCAGGGCTCGATGCAAACCTGTTCAACCAGGACCGGCAAAGGGCCGAGTTGCAGGAAAAAGTAGATACCGACTTTGAAAGCGGTGTCCGCAGCGGCGTAAATGGAACACCTTCTTTTTTTATCAATGGAACTAAATTTGACGGCGGGGCCACGGATCTGTATAATATGCTGCGGGAATCAGTCGATAGTCGTTAGTCATTGGTCTTTAGCGCCCGGGTGCAATTGTTATAAAAGACAAATCGCCGCTGCCCTATTCCAGTATTAAAAATAAAGCATACATCAATGGATTATCCGCTTCTGTTACAAAAAGCACAACAGTACATCGGCCAGTATTTTACTTCGCAGGTTCATCGCCAGCTGCCTTACCATAATAGATCGCATACAGAGCGTGTGGTGAACGCCGTTATACAGATAGCTAATCACTACCAGCTGAACGAGCATGACTTTTTTGTGGTAACCGTGGCGGCCTGGTTTCATGATATGGGCTATTATACCGGCAAACCAGAAGGGCACGAGATAAACAGCGGTATCATGGCAGCCGGCTTTTTAAAAGAACACGACGTAGATGAACCTACCATTGACCAGGTAAAAAAATGCATATTGGCCACACAGATGCCGCAACAGCCTTTTAATTTACTGGACCAGATTGTCTGCGATGCAGATCTTTTTCACCTGGGCACAAAAGATTTCACCGATCTCAATAAACTGATGCGCAAGGAAGCGGAAGAAAAACTGGGCAAGGAAATAGACAAAAAAGAATGGCGCCGCGGTACCATTGCCCTGTTTCAGCAGCATCATTATCATACGGATTACTGCCAGTTGCTGCTGAACCAGAAAAAGCAGGAGAACCTGGACGACCTGCTAAAAAAACAAAAGACCCCCATTGAAAACATGCTGATGACCGGCCCCGCCAGCAACCCTGTTTCTGCCACGGCGGTAAACAAAGAAGCCCCCAAACCTAAGAAAATTGAAAGACCGGTAAGGGGCATTGAGACCATGTTCCGCGTGGCTTCTACCAATCACCAGCGGCTGAGCGATATGGCAGACAGCAAGGCGCATATCATGATTTCTGTAAACTCCATCATCCTCTCGGTGGTAATAGGACTGATGGCCCGCAAACTGGAAACCTCCCAAAACCTGATCGTTCCAACGCTGATCTTACTGGCCGGCAGTGTAATGGCGGTGGTATTCTCCGTTTTGGCCACCAGGCCTAAAATACCCAGCGGTTATTTTACGCCCGAACAACTGGCTTCCAAATCTGTTAACCTCCTGTTCTTTGGCAATTTTTATAAAATGGATTATGATCATTATTACGAAGGCATGCAGGACGTAATGGCCGACAGCGACTTTCTGTATGCCAGTCTTATCCGGGATATCCATTCGCAGGGCATTGTGCTGGGCAATAAGTATAAGCTGCTCCGTATTTCTTATACCATTTTCATGTTTACGCTTATTATCGCGGTACTTGCTTTTGCGGTATCGTTCATATTTTTTGGCTAAATAAAAGCGATGATTAACCAGTTTGCAGCAAGGGATACCAGTTGGCTCTCCTTTAACGGCCGGGTATTAGAAGAAGCCGCCCATGACGCGGTGCCATTGTTGGAGCGATTCAGGTTCCTCTCCATATTCTCATCCAACCTGGATGAATTTTATCGGGTCCGGATGTCGCCGTTATTACTGCTCAGCAAACTAAAGCATGCAAGCACAGAAGAGAAAGAAATGGCCGAACAGGTTCAGTCGATTATTCGCCGGCAGCAGGATCGGTTTGGCGATATTCTTCAGGCGTTGCTGCCCTTATTACAGCTGCAGCAGGTGCATCTGTTATACCATGAAGCCATTCCCGCCGCCGTTGAACCGGCACTGAAAAAATATTTTCAGTCTACCGTCAGGGCCTTCCTGAACATCATTTACCCGTCCAGGAAAGACAACCGCTTTTTTCCGAAAAGCAACCAGCTGTACCTGGCCGTTACCATTGCCGGAAAAGACGACGGTGCCGATACAGTACTTATCAATATCCCGTCTGCAGAGCTGCCCAGGTTCTTCAGCGTTACACAGGATGGGATACAATATATTATTTTCCTGGATGACATTATCAAACTCTTCCTGCCCCTGCTGTTCCCGGATGGCATCATCAAAGGCGCCTGGAACATAAAGCTGACCCGCGATGCGGAATTGGACCTGACAGACGAATACGAAGGCGACCTGGCAGAGAAGATCGAAAAACAACTGGCCAAAAGAGACGATGGCTACCCTACCCGCTTCCTGTACGAACCAGGGTTTCCGGCGCAGTTACTGTATGCCCTGGTAGCGCGTTTACAATTGAATGATGCTATGTTGGTGGCAGGCGGCCGTTACCATAACCTGAAAGACCTGGGTTCTTTGCCGGTACAAAACGATGCGCTCTACTACCAGGCCATGCCTCCATTGCAACCCGGCTTTTTACAGGGTGATTCTATTTTTGCCGCCATCCGCGACTCCGATCGGATCATTCATGCACCCTATCATAGTTACGATGCCGTGCTGCGTTTTTTCAATGAAGCTGCTACCGACCCCGCCGTACAGGAAGTTTTTGTTACCCTGTACCGGGTGGCCGGCAACTCCAGCATCGTACATGCATTGATAACCGCCGCGGAGAATGGTAAAGAAGTAACGGTTTTCATAGAGCTGAAGGCGCGTTTCGATGAAGAGAACAATATCCGCTGGTCGAAACGCATGAAGGCCGCCGGCATCAGGATCATCAACAGCATACCCGGTTTAAAAGTACATGCCAAAGTGGCCCTCGTAAAGCGAAAAAAGGATAACCGTCTCCGCTATTATGCCCTGCTGGCTACCGGCAACCTGAATGAAATAACCGCTCGTTTTTATACTGATCATATATTGCTGACCGCACAACCCGACCTGGTGCGTGAACTGGAACTCTTGTTTATGTTCTTAACCCGCCGCAGAAAGCCTGCCAGGCCCGATGAAATCCGGTTTCACCACCTGCTGGTAGCGCAATTCAATTTACAGGAACGTTTCCTGGAACTGATTGAACGGGAGATCCGTCATGCCGCCGCGGGGAAACCCGCCGGCATCACCATTAAACTCAATAACCTGGAAGACCGGGTACTCATCAGCAAACTTTATAAAGCCTCACAGGCAGGTGTAACCGTAACGCTGATTGTTAGAAGTATTTGCTGCCTGCTGGCCGGGGTACCTGGCCTGAGCGATCATATTACGGCCACCCGCATTGTAGACCGTTACCTGGAGCATGGCAGGGTGTTTATTTTCAGCAATGCCGGCGAGGAAGAGATATGGATGGGTTCTGCCGACTGGATGAACCGGAATATCTACCGGCGCATTGAAGTCTGCTTCCCTGTGTACGATGCATCTGTAAAAAAAGAGATTCGGGAAATCATCGCCTTGCAGGTGGCCGATACGGTGCAGGCCATGCCCGTACAGGCGGCCACCGCCGGCCAGCTGCCGGTAAACAATAAAACGCCTTTGCAGTCGCAACCGGCGATTTATGATTTACTTAAAAGCCCCGAACATTTATCATGAAAACAAAAAAAACGGCCTTACTGGTATTGTTGGGTCTGCAACTGGCCAACACCCGTTGCACAACACCCATTGCCAGCGTTAGCCCACCCGATTATGATCTTAATAAACCCACGGTTTATAAGATGCCCTCGGTGCTGAAAGAAATTTCCGGCCTGGCATTTAACCATGGCAATGCTGACAGCGTGTATGCGGAGCAGGATGAGGAAGGGAAACTTTTTTATTTTCATTTGGGCGATGCCGATGTTAAGAACAGCCGGTTTTCAAAACGCGGCGATTATGAAGATGTGGCCATTTGCAATGGAACCGTGATCATGCTAAGAAGCGATGGCGATTTGTTTACCTTCTCGCTCAGCGCCGTCGGGGAGAAAGACATCAGCCATGTCAAAGAATTGCCCGGCCTGCTGCCCCCGGGCGAATATGAATCATTGTATGCAGATGAGGCAACCAACCTATTATACCTGCTTTGCAAAAATGCAGCCACCGGTAAAGCCGCCGAAACCATCAGCGGTTATACATTCCAGGTAACAGCAGACGGGAACCTGCAGAAAAAAAGCAGCTTTACCGTTGATGAAAAGGCAATTGGCACCCTGGCCGGAAAGGAAAAGTTCAGGCTGAAAACATCGGCCCTGGGCCGGCATCCTGTTTCTAACCAGTGGTACATCCTTTCTTTCCTCAGCAGGGTACTGGTCATAACCGATCCGAAATGGAAGCCGCTGGGGGTGTACCAGTTAAACCCGCAACTGTTTACACAACCGGAGGGCCTGGCATTTGATAAAGCAGGCAACCTGTATATTTCCAATGAAAACGGTACTGCCGAAGCAGGAACCATTTTGAAATTTGAATACCTGAAAAAATAACCCAACCGCTTACATCAGCAGCAGCCATTGCTACCTGATACCAATAAACGCTGAAAATGAAAAAACTCTATTGCTTTCTTTATTGCACGGCCTTTTATTTACTGCAACTGCAAGCACAGCAAGACGTTCAGTACCGCGTGATACTGGTGGGCGACGCCGGCGAGATCAACCAGGTACAAAAGGCCATCCTGCAAGATGCTGCCGGCAAAGCCATCCCCGGCAAAACAATCGTACTATTTTTAGGTGATAATATATATCCCAAAGGAATGGAACCCGCCGCCAGTAAAAAAGAAGCCGGCCAGGCGGTTTTACGCTCGCAGTATGAGGAAATGAGGAAAAATAATATACCGGTGTATTTTATACCGGGTAACCATGATTGGGATAAAAGCGGTCCCGATGGTTACGAAAAAATGATGCTCGCCAACCAGTTCATCAGCGACCAGCAGGATTCACTGTTGCAGATCATACCGGGAGATGCCTGCCCGGGCCCCTATGAACTTAAGCTGTCTGACAAACTGGTTGTTATTGCCATGGACTCTGAGTGGTGGCTGTACCCCTACGACAAACAAACAGCCAATTCCGATTGCGCCTGCAAAACAAAAAGAGATGTACTGGGCAAACTGAATGATATTGTTCAGCGCAACCGCAACAAGATAATTATTTTCGCCACCCACCATCCTTTTAGTAGTTATGGATCGCATGGTGGCTATTACTCCCTTAAAGAAAATATTTTTCCCTTTACCGATCTCAATAAAAACCTCTACATACCCCTCCCCGTTGTTGGCTCTTTATATCCTTTGCTGAGAAAGGCCTTTCCCCCGGCAGAAGATCTTAAAAATGTTCTCTACCAGGATATGATACAGGGTGTGGATGATATCCTGCAGCAACATCCTAACGTAATCCATGCTGCCGGTCATGAACATACGCTTCAGCTGATACAGGGCGACGTACTGCAGGTGGTCAGCGGCGCGGGCAGCAAAAGCACCCCTGTAAAAAAAGGCAGCGGCAGCCTGTATGCCGCAGACAGCAGTGGTTATGTGCTGGCCGATATGCTCACGGATAACAGCATACGCCTGCATTACTTTATTTATACGGAGAACGGCCTGCATGAATCTTTTGTCTATAACAGGCCTTTTATGAAACCCCCGCCCGTACAGGTTTTTATGGGCGACGTGGTGAAAACCGACAGTGTAAAGATTCGCTTAAATCCTTCTTTCGACAGTGTAAGCGGCGAACACCGCCGGCTCTTTGGGGAGAACTACCGCAAAATATGGGCACAGGAAACAACTATACCGGTGCTGCACCTCACCAAGGCCGGCCTGACGCCGGAAGAAAGGGGCGGCGGCATGCAGACACATTCCCTCCGGCTTATCGACAAGCAGAATGATGAATGGGTACTCCGCAGCATCGATAAATTTCCGGATGCCCTGTTGCCGGAAGCCTTCAGCCAGACGCTGGCGGCGAAGCTATTGCACGACAATGTATCGGCCATCTTTCCTTATGCCCCGCTGTCCATACCGGTATTTGCCCATGCACTTGGCGTGGCACATAGCAATCCATCCATCGTTTATATTTCGGGCGATACCGCCCTGGGCGATTACAGCCGCGACTTTTCCAATACCATCGCCTTGCTGGAAGAAAGAGAACCGTTGGGAAAATCAGCCTCCACCATTAAAATGCAGGAGAAGCTGAAAGAAGACAACGACAATACGGTAAACCAACCCGCCTTTTTAACCGCCCGCATAGAAGATATCTTTATCGGCGACTGGGACCGGCATGCCGACCAATGGCGATGGATAGACGAAGAAGAGGGTAAGCGAAAAAGATTCAGGCCCGTGCCGCGCGACAGGGACCAGACTTTTTACATTAACCAGGGACTGTTGCCAACGATTGCAGCCCTGCCCTGGATACAACCCAAATTGCAGGGTTTTGGCGGGCATATCAGGGACATCAATACAATGGTATTTAACGCGCGGCTGCTGGATGGGCTTTATACCAACGCACTTTCTTTTGAAGACTGGACAGATGCCACCCGCCAGGCAGTTGCCGCACTCACCGATTCCGTTATTGAAGCCGCCATACATAAAATGCCGGGCAGCGTGGGCAACCCGCCTTATGAAAAGTTGATCCTGCAATTAAAACAAAGAAGGGCCGAACTGTTGCGGGTAATGCCGATCTATTATCGCTTCATTAATAAGAATGTTGATATTCTTGCTTCCGACAAAAATGAAATGGTGGTAGTGAGTGATACGGCCGGCGGCCTGTTGCGGCTGAATATTTATAAGTCGAGCAAAAAATATGATACCGGCAAAGTGCTGTACAGCCGCCTGTTTGACCCCGCCGTAACAAAAGAATTGCACCTGTACCTCAACGGCGGCAAAGATGATATCAATGTGATCAATAACGGGTCGCCGATAACCATTCGGCTGATCGGCGATGGCATCACCCAAAAGCAATACCAGTTCAGCGGTGCGCCCAGGTACCTGCGCAAAATACATGTATACGATAACGATTCCACCGCCGTTTTCAATGGCAATACCGGTGGCGCACACCTGCACCTGCATTCAGGAGAAGACAATACCGCACTAAAGCTGACCAACAGGTACAACAATACCATTCCGCTGTTAACCGCTGGTTTCAATGTGGACGATGGCATCCTCATTGGGGCAGGCATCAAATGGATCCGGCAGGGATTTCGGAAAACGCCCTATGCAAGCGTGCAGCAGTTTCTGGTATCGCATTCATTTACCACCCAGGCGTTCAGGATTACCTATCGCGGCGAATGGATACACCTATTGTATAAAACCGATTTTACCCTGCAGCTGAATGCGTTTGCACCGGATAATACCCAGAATTTTTTTGGACGTGGCAACGAAACCGTGTTCAACAAAACCGGTGATTATAAAAAATATTACCGTGCCCGGTTCGATTTTTATGAAATAAACCCGGCACTCCGCTGGCGCAATGGCCGGGCTGCCAGTTTCTCTATCGGTCCGTCTTTCCAATATTATCGTTTCGACCCTAATGAAAACAAGGGCAGGTTCATTAACAATACGTCATTACTGCATTCATACGACAGCAGCACCATTGCCAACGATAAATCGCACCTGGGCCTGCTGGCAGCCTATGTGCACGATAGCCGAAACAACGTGATGTTACCGGTTTCCGGCAGCCGGATCGACTTTACGCTGAAGGGGTATACCGGCCTGAACAATTATTCAAAATCATATCTGCAACTTTCCGGGCAGATAGCTGTTTATAAGAGCATAGACCGGAAATCGAACGTTGTGATCGCTAACCGGATAGGCGGCGGTATTACAGAAGGCCAGGCCACTTTTTACCAGTCTTTGTTTTTAGGTGGCCAGGATAATTTACTGGGTTACCGGCAATATCGTTTTGCAGGCGAACATATTTTATACAATAATTTCGAGCTGCGCATTAAACTGGCCAACCTGGCGTCTTATGTGCTACCAGGACAATTAGGCCTGGTGGGTTTTTATGATATTGGCAAAGTGTGGCAGTCGGGCTTTCATGATTCAGTTTGGCACCAGGGAACGGGTGGCGGGCTGTATTTTGCACCCGGCGAATTATTGGTGGTTCGGATGGTGGCTGGCTATTCCGCGGAAGGCTGGTACCCCTATTTAACAGCGGGATTCAGGTTCTGATTTTTTAACCAAATCTATGAACAAAGGCATTATTAATATTAATCAGTACGCAACCGCTGAAAATACGGTTGAGTCATACGTCTGCTTTAAAAAATTTATTGATTTCCTGGAGGAAAAGGTGAAGACAGACACTGGCATGCGCGTGCATTTTTACCGTTTTGTACTGGACAAGATCCGGCAGTACCCGGAGCTGACAGGCGGTGTGCAGGTACAGGAATTATTGCGGTTCGATGAGATCCTGGAACTGGTTTCCACAATTGTATTGCCGCTGATCGATGATGAGAATGAAACATTGGTGGCGCTTACCAGCGGTGTGTCTCCGCAGGTTTTTTATGCAACCAATGCATTCACCCGTTTGTTTGATTTAAGGGAACAGCAGGAGAACAATGACCAGTCGCTGGCTGACCGCGACAGCTCCCTGGCGCTACACCGGCAGATCCAGTATTACCTGGTACTGCAAAAAGTATATGGCTACCAGCTGCCGCAGAAAAGAGAGATCCTGCATAGTTTTTTTAATCCTGTAACCCGGCTCTACCAGTATTTCAGGTTAAATATAGACACCCGTTTTGTTGACATCAAGGCTAAATCTGAGCTGGATCTGCTGACCCCGGGCAGCATCAGCGCCTGTATGGAAACAGACAAAACGGAGGCTGCCATTGAGAAGATGTTTCCGCTCAGCAACTATGTGGCAAAAGGCTTTTCCATTATATCGCTAACCGATATTACAACCCAGCAAACCATTGAACAGATCAGTAAGATCGCCACCAACGTAGACAAAAAAAAAGCGGCCGAAAACTTTACCCATATTACCCGTCTACTGCAAACCATGGTGGGCAGCAGCCAGTACCAGTTTGGCATGATGCCATTTTTTACCATCAATAACCGGGCGGCCCTGCTCTACGAAAATTTTTCTTTCAGCATACTGATCAAGGCATCTGCCAGCGCAGGCATTCAAAGATCCATATTTACGCGTTATATAAACCATTACCTGCACAATCCCCGGTTTATCATGTACCGGTCTTCGGATACACAAAACAGTTTGCCGGTACCCATCCAGCATGCGCTTAAAGCGGCAGGCATGCATTATTATGTACTGGCGCCTATTTATTTTGATGATGTATTGGTAGGTATTATGGAAACAGGCGCCGGTAAAGATGTACCCGAACTAACAGATATGCAGATGGGAAAACTGAAACCGGCCATTCCCTATATTGCGCAGTTGCTGAAACTGCTGATCGACAAATTCAACATCTCCATAGATGCCATTGTCAAAGATAAATTTACGGTTATACAGCCATCCGTTCAATGGAAGTTCAATGAAGTAGCCTGGCACTATTTCAGGAATCACCGTATTGAACAAAAAAGCAGTGCGCTTGAAAAAATTTCTTTCCGTCACGTCTATCCGTTATATGGAGCCATCGATATCCGCAACTCTACCATAGAAAGAAATAAAGCGCTGCGGGAAGACCTGCAATACCAGTTGCAACTGCTGCTGGGCCTGCTGCTACGGCTGGGCGAAAATATACAGGCGGCCAAAGCCATTCCGCTTATTGAAAGTTGCGGGCAATGGCTGCTTAAACTGGCTGGTTATGTTTCCATTGAAGACGAGCTGGAACTAAACGAGTTTCTTTTTGGCCGGGCACATCCCTTCCTGGCGTCGCTGGAAGATCTGCCCGTTTCACTGGCCGGGGAGATAACAGGTTATTATGATGCCATTGACGAAGAAACCGGCAGTAGCTTCCGCAAAAGGCGCGCCCTGGAAAATTCCATTCGCCGGATCAACCAGCACCTCAACAATCATTTTGATTTGTTCAAGGAAGATCTCCAGCAGTATTATCCCTGCTATTTTGAAAAATTCCGGACAGATGGCGTTGAATATGACATTTACATTGGCCAGTCAATAGCCCCCACGATACCTTTTTCCATTCGCGATGTGGAAAAACTAAGAACCTGGCAGGTGATGTCAATGGCTACTATTGCCAAACAGGCCTATGCACTCCTGTCACAGCTGGAATATCCGCTGCAAACCACACAGCTCATATTTGTGAATGCCCGCAGCATCGATATCAGTTTCCGCAATGATGAGCGGCGTTTTGATGTGGAAGGCGCCTACAATATCCGCTACCATATCATCAAAAAAAGAATCGACAAAGTAAATATCCGGAACAGCACCGAACGCCTTACGCAGCCCGGCAAGATTGCCATCGTTTATTTTAATGAGCGGGATGCTGCCGAGTATATTGCATATATAAATGAGCTGCAGCAACAAGGTGTTCTGCTGAATAACCTGGAGCACCTGGAACTGGAAGAACTACAGGGTGTAACCGGGCTGAAGGCGTTGCGAGTGGGTGTTGTGCTTGACTGACTTCAAGCAATACGGTTCGGGGTTCGGAAATTCCTGGTTTTGCAGCCAACCGCTGTGCAAAAAGAACCATGAATTCCCGAACCCCGAACTAGATGGCTATGCTATGGTATTTGTAGAAAATATTGCCTGTTGCGCCAGCCGTTCTACATCTTTTAGGACTGTTTCCGCTAACATGGCTTGTTACAACTGGCCGCATATTTGTTTTACCTGTTAAGTAGAAAATATCTTTCATGTAAAATGTACAATTATGAAAAAGAATACTGACAGCCAAGTAGACAATAAGACCGGCAATACCAAAAAAAACAGTTCCGCATTGGCCGCTGCGGCAAAAGCCGGCAGCGCAGTTGATCATGCAAAAGCTAAATCAAGCCGGGATGTAAACGGCGCTTCGGGTATTAGAAATACAGGTACCAACGTATCGTACGAAGACAAAGAGACCCGCTGACAGCTGATATAAAAAATTAAGCAGGTAATGATGTCTGGTGCCTGATGCGATAATGTCTGATTTTTCTGAGCTAAAAGAAATCAACCTTATCGCATCAGACACCAGACATTTTTATAAATGGTCGTTTTTTAGTCGGTAGTTAGTAGTCGATAATCTGTCGTATACAATGACTACGGACCATCGACTATTGATTACCCACTCCTTTGTGGAAACAACATGAATAAAATAAGTTGGAAAATTTGGTACAGAAGGTAGAATGCTTATTTTTGCACTCCCAAAAACAGGGATGATTCCGTAGCTCAGTTGGTAGAGCAATACACTTTTAATGTATGGGTCCTGGGTCCGAGTCCCAGCGGGATCACAAAGCGTCTGTAATGGACGCTTTTTTATTGGATACAGGATAAAAGCAGTTTTTGCTACCCACAGCTCCTTACCGGAAAAGACAATGCTAAACCATTGGTT
>CAXTMV010000148.1:12824-13733 GCA_964245425.1 uncultured Flavihumibacter sp.
GTCTTCTTTTTTCAATAATAAAGTGGTGGTTATAACCGGCGGAACAGACGGTATTGGTAAAGCGCTGGTGGATACAATGATTAAGAACGGGGCAAAAGTGGCTACCTGCGCCCGCAATCACGATAAAATCTATAACCTGCAGGTTGAATATACCAATGTGCTGCTGCACGCCGTTGTATGCGATGTAAGCAAGGAAACCGATTGCAGGCGTTTTATAGAATCAACGATTGAGACATTTGGCGGCATTGATATCTTAATTAATAACGCCGGCGTGTCGATGCATGCATTGGTAAATGACCTGGATGTAGATGTGATCCGTAAAGTGATGGACATTAATTTTTACGGCAGCGTGTATTGTACCAAGTTTGCGTTGCACAGCCTGCTGGAAAGAAAAGGCACCGTAGTAGGCGTTTCTTCAATTGCCGGCTACCGCGGATTGCCCGGCCGCAGTGGTTATTCTGCTTCTAAATTTGCATTGCAGGGCTGGCTTGAATCGCTCAGAACGGAATTAATGGAAAAAGAAGTGCATGTAATGTGGGTATGCCCGGGTTTTACCACTTCCAATATACGCAACGCCGCATTGAATGAAGAAGGCAAATCACAGGGCGCATCGCCACTGGATGAAGATAAAATGATGAGTGCTTCCGTATGCGCTGCCCATATCGTAGATGCCATCGAAAAAAAGAAACGAACGCTGGTACTCACCTTTACGGGTAAACGCACGGTCTTTATGAATAAATTTTTTCCGGGCCTGGCGGATAAGTTTACCCATAAATTTTTCTTTAAAGATGGCAAGCTGATAAAATAATCGTGAGTGGTGAGTCGGGAAGCGGGAGGCAGTACCGCGACAGGGCAAACGACGCACGACTCACCACTCACCACTCACCATTCACCACTCACTACAAAACC
>CAXTMV010000149.1:0-13627 GCA_964245425.1 uncultured Flavihumibacter sp.
ATTTAATATTGAGTTTACTTCTATATTCTTTTAAAGTTAAATTTTCGTCGTATAAAAAACCGGAGGGTAGTCTCCGGTCTCAAATAGCGCTATTTTGTCGAATCGATGACCCAAGATATGGCGAAAAAAAGAAATAACAGCTGGGAAAACCTCACCAAATTCTGGTGTTTTAACCTTCAAAAAAATTACACCGCCCTGAAGATCTTTTAAGTCGATGAGTTTTAAAGAATTTTCGGGTATTCGAATGAAGCCGGAGGAAGCCCGAGGAGACTTTAAACTACAATCTGATACATTAATTTACTAATATAGCTTTCGAGAATTGAAAATCTTTCATTTAAAATCTTTTGGTCCTGAAGCATTTACTAAGGACCTCAAGTATTACTAACTCGTCCACCATGGAATATATTTGTCACTGGTTATGCCGTCTTTATTTGTTTTGGTCTTATTGCATTTTTCACAAGCTAACTGAATATTGCAGGGATCGTTTGTACCGTAAAAATCCAGCGGGACCATGTGATCATTATTGGAATTTGTCAATGGGTTTACAAGCCCCGTCAGGTCCGTATTACAAAAGACACACCTTCCTTTGTCACGGTGAGATACTGCTTTTTAACCCAGGAAGGAATGGGAACCCTCCTGATTGTTCCTTTTACCGTCAAATATATGCTGGGAATTTTATTTTAAAGACTGTCTCTGAGCTCAGGTTATTGAAATCAAGCAGAAACCTTCTGTTAGAAAAAAGTATGTAAAATTTTTCATCAGCAGTCTTTCAAATAGGGAGAAGAAAGTAAATAAATTCTTAGCAAACCACTTACAGGATCAGGATCGTTTTCGAAATTTATTTGGCCTCTTTTTTACTGAATTAAGTAACTGTCAAACAAAGTATACCAGTCCTCAATACTTTCTTCGTCAAAAAATTCAGGGTTCTTTCTAAGATCCCGCTGGTGGTGATTTAGTGCTGTTGTTACGATATATTGGTGCAGCAGCGTTTGCTTTGAAAACCGGGTTGCGGCATTTATAAAATACTTGTGATCAAAATTCCAAAACTGCTCATCATGTTTAACAGCATTGTCAATCAGGTCAGCCAGCCCATAAATTTTATTAAATTTGTATTCGATTAGTTCATTCATGAGTGGTTAAATCAGAATTTGAAATAAAAAATATCCTGTCTTATAATACCGTCATATATATTTGGAATTGTTCAGGAATTAATAAATTATTTATAGACAGTCTGGTAGTCTCTGATTGTCAATAATACTTCCCTCAATGCCGAGAAATTTAGAAAACTGTTGAGGATGTTTGCATATTGTGTTTCTTCACCATGAAGTATAACATTTCTGAAATCTTTAAAACGACGGCATAAAAAACCTAATCTTTCTGTAAGGCTTGCAGGAATGAATTCTGGTTCACCTGATTTGTAAGACGAATATGTGCCCGTTAATAATCCGTATTTTATGCAATTGATCTGTAAATCTTTTTTCCACGGAATTTTCTTTAAAAATCCTTCGAGCGATGAGTACTCTCTTTTATTTAATGGATTCACCTGCAATCCTTGTTGAACAACAAGAACAATCCCATGCGATCTTACAAGTCCTTCAATAATGGTCAAGAGTAACACGTTACTTGCGTTCCGGTGATTGTTTTCATAACATGCTATCACTTCATTTATGGAATCCATACGCCTGCTGACATATTCAATAGTCTTTAATTCCTGCAACAGTTGCTGGATCTCCTTAATCCGGGAAGGCAAATATTTTTCAAGATGGTTGACATTGAAATCACCAATTGAAATGTCAATTGAATCGGAAATGGTCAGATCTGTCACCCAATGCAAATCAGTTTCGATAGCTCCCTGAAAAGAATTTATCATCAACAGGATCATATCTGGCAGGAAGGGAATGAACCTCTCTCCCAGGCTTTCCGCAAGTTTGCAATGTTCTTCTATTTTTTCTTTATCCAATTCTTCCAGCAAATGCTCAAGGTAGTTGCCTAAATTGGTGCCACATAATTTTGTCTGTTCAAGTTTCCAGCCCCTTAATTTATTCTCCTTGTCATGCAATTTGCGAATATGGTAATTAAAGCTCCTCGTACAGGTCGCAATAACTTCCTTTATTCCAATTTCTCTCGTTTTACAATTATTGTAAAATTCACCAGTACCGGAATCCGGAAATATCTTGATTTTCGGCTTGTTAAATATGTCGGATACCATTATCATGAAAAAGAGTTTTTAAAGAAGCCTTAAATATTTCCTGCACCAATTATGTTACCGGTCTTATATCATGTTGCAAAGGTACACAGAATGAAAATTGAATTCGTTTTTGCCGGTTCTGTATTTACTAATTAATTTAGCAAAATAAGGCGATACAGGATACTCATAAAAATTAAGAGCAGAAGGAAGGGATTGCGGGGAATTTGGACGTTTCCTTTATCATTCACCTATGCAGACGTGAAAATCTCCATGCTACAACTGCTGTTGTACAATCCGGGAACCGAAAAAAAACTGCAGATGTATGCCCATGACCTGGAATGTATACGCTGTGATTTGAATAAAAATCGAAATTTTTACGCCCCTTTACTGATAACAAAGAATGGTCCAATCCCCGGCGGGTTGAATATGAAAAAATATACTTGTACGGTCTTCGCATGGCAATTTTAATGTCGTAACTTCTTCTCAGTCGATATAAATTTTATAATTAAAAACATGGTTCAAAAAGCAGTACCGGGATACTCTGAAATGTTTCAGCAACCATCGCCCATCTATCCTGAATTGCTGAATGAAGTCAGCCCTATGACTGGTATTATTTATTGTATCACCCTTACAGGCGAATTATATGCGCCAATAGAATACAGAAAAAATCAGTTGAGGCTGCTCATTCAATGTCTGTCCGCGTTCACCAAGGACCAAGAGTTGCTTGTATTAGCCAACCTGGAAAGACTTGAAAAAGAAAGAGATGATTCTTCTGTTATAGAACTCTTCCATAGAAAGTATTTAATTGCCATGTTGGTGAAAGAACTCAACCGCAGCGGTTTGAACACCAGCATTTTTGATCAGAAAGTAAACCAGTTTTCAATTTTCTGCACGTACTTGTCAATTATTGAGCAGGAAAATAATAAGAGCAGACCACAACTCGACGATGCCATTGCAAAACAAAAACTTCCTCTTAGTGAATATCCGTTAATATGGGCGCCGCTTATACAACAGTATCATTTTAATGAATGGGTAAATCCTGTTTTTGAGATTTTTAAATTATTCTGTTTGCTAAAGTACGCTTTTGATAATTGGCGTGATTATCTGCGCGTATACATTAATGACTTTGATATAAAGCAAATCGGTTCCCTGGTTGGAAGCTATAAATCACTTTTCGATGCCATGCAGGTCCATCATCCAAATGAAAAATTGCAAAAATTTATACCTATCAGCCGCAATAAGAAAGTTGCACATCTGCAATACTTATCCATCAATAGCCTGATCGGTAAAAAAGAGATTGCATGGACTGATATTAAAAGAAACCATTGTATTACTCTGAAGAATTTGGTTACCTTGTAATGGATAAAGATTTTCTTTTTAAGCATATTTTTCGTGGACCCTATTTTGATTTACTAAAAACAACCGGGCTTAAAAAGCTGCTTTCGTATAATGATTACAGCAATCTTGTTTCAAAGGAAATGCTGGAACGCATTTGTTTTCGTTCGGTGATGAACCAGTTGAACAAATCCGGCGGCATGCTTTTTTTTGAAGATGACTCAAAGGAAACTCACGGTATGCCGGACTGTTATTACAGATTCAGTGATCCAATATTCCTTATTGAATCCAAAGCATACATTTTTCCCGACGAGCTGGCTGATAAACCTGATTTTGACACGCTGCGCAATTATATAGATGAGCGCTTAATTCAAACAACAGCCGGATCTCCGAAAGGGGTCGGGCAATTAACCAATGCCATCAGCAGAATTCGTACTGGTGGGTATGCTTTTGACAGAATACCAGAGACTGAATTAAAGAAGCTGCATATATTTCCAATAATTGTTCATAATGATTTTCAATTTAGTCTTCCCGGAATTAATGAATATTTAAATGAAACCATGCACAGCCTGGTTCCTTCAGGTATGAATGGTGCGTGGATTGAAAATTTATCCCTGATCAATCTGGATTCGTTATTCGATCTGTCAATGCGCAATTGCTCATTTTCCGACCTTGAAAATATGATCACCAGATATCACAATTTGATAGCAATAAGAAAGAATTCGCTGGGAATTGCAGGCTTTAGCGCAAATGATTTTATAAAGTCCAAAGCCAGCTTTGACGAAACCTATCAATTTGAATTTATCGGGCAACTACCCCTTGCAAGTGAAAATGAACGCGGGTTATTGGACGTATTGGAATTTGCTGGTCTGACACAAGAAATACTGGATGAAATCGTATAGAAAATATATTACGAATATGTTTTAGTGCAGGCGCAAATTGAGTAGGACTGAAATGCTGCTGTGAAAAATATCTATTGAATTGTTGCTATCTTTTGGGAAGACATACATGCTCCGTCAATAATCGCCGAAAATTCAATTCTCCCAGCATTGAATTGAATAAAAGTAGCGGGTAATAAAAGCCATTCCTTGTCCCGAACGGCATTAGCAAATGCCTTACTAAAGGAAGCATCAAAATGTTTCCAATCGTTCAGTATAGTTTTTACATCCATCAATATAACTCTGTATGGCAGTCCGGTGATTTTGAATTTTTCGAGTGATGGCTTATATAACCCCTGATATACGCCGTGGTCTAATTTGCTCCAATCAACCAGATCAGTGTGAAGTGTCATCAATGCAAATTTCCAGTTATCTCCACCTTCCACAAATTCGCTATAACCGTTTTCCATATCACCAGCGGTTAATAATTGGTTACGTGTACCAAATTTATAGGCAATATGTACGTCTTCAGTAAATGATAAAAAATGCGTTTTTTCCCAGCCGATACCAACATGGATTTCTATAAGGCGCGATAACGGACTTTCAAAAATTAACCGGCCTTCTCCACCATTGACCAGGTTCGTTTGGAATTGATTGTACTGAATAGTAGTTCTTAATTTCCTGATGCCGGCTTTATCGTCGTCACCACGATACAAACGATCGGGAATGTTGAGGTCAGTGGGTTTCATCTGTGTCTTGTGTTTCTTCTGTTATATTATTTAAGCTTACATTTAACTTAATGACAAATCGTCTCTTCTCATTATTTGAATAATCTTTAAATGTCCAGCCGCCTACTGCATTGTAGTGTTTAAACTTCTCCCAAAATATTTTATATTCATCTTCCGTAAGAAAGTCGTTTTCATCTTTATTTGATAAAGGCACAATGAAAACATACCTGAATAAAGTAAAACAGAATTCCCCAACAGCAAACGGAATACCATGGTCATCATTTTTTCGCAGATAACAGGTTAATTCAGGCTGTTGAAACATTTTATCGTATGACAGCCGGGATGCAATTTTAGGCAATTGGTGAACTTTGGTTTAGTCGGTAATCCATCGAATTGTTTCATTAAAATAGGGCAGGTATTCTGAGGGTATCACGCTCAAGAAAAATTTACAGAATGTTTTATAAATATTTTGCAGCGCCAGGTCCTGGTTACTTTTTAACCGTATCGTCATTGGTAACGATGGCTGGGCAATGTCATCTTCTGCCTGGAACGAAAGTTGCAGGTTTTCCTCTTTTTTCAATTTGAAATTCTCACCGGTAAAGGCTTTAGTGCCGCCCTTACCTTTAATATCATAAAATAGTCCTGAACAGTGAAAAGTATTCAATGAAGTCCGGCTTAATTGTTTTGCTAAAACGCTCATTGCATTGATCACATTCTTCTAATAGTATAAGAGTTTTATTTCCGAGAGCCTCGGAGATTGCATGGGCTTTTTTCCTGAACTTTACCGCTGGCGATTTCCCGCCGCAAAAACGGCAGATTCGTTTAGCTTTGTCAGTTTCACCTATCTGTTTTCGCTCAGGGCCAAAAGAGTAGGGAGTATAACTATTTAAAAGATCCCCAAACAAGTCTGCGGTTTGCTTTTCCAATTCCTCAAAAGGTTTTGTCTTATCCAAAAGTGGTCTCAGATAATTGGTAGTAGAGATGTTTTCTTGTAAAGTCAGTACTTTAAAGGGTATGAAATAAAAGGGCGCATTATCGGGAAGCTTATTAATAAATGCGGAAATCTTATTAAGGGAAGGCAATTGGGCCTCATTATGTTTTACAAAAGTATTAATACGGTTTCTAAAATCGATAGTGTTGTATTGGAGGCAATTTATCTCACGCGTTTAAAATTAACGCCGTGAAATAACGAAAAAAAGACCGCCAGAAAATTGTCAACAGGATCCGGCGACGCTATTTCAAATATCAATGAATCATCAACTGATTTTAGCGTGCAGGTAAATTTATTTATCATTTGTACTTTTTGTCCCGGATAGGTAAAATAAATTCCAAAGCGAAACAGGCAAACCGCCAACCTGCTAAAGCTTATTTAAACTGTGAGTTATATATTGATTGGTTATCCGTTCCTGCTCAAGCCTGCGGCTACTGGCTTGAAGCAAACTATACATGCCAGCTTCTTCATCGTTTAAATGTGAAAGCCTTATTTTTCTATAGGCATCTATTACACTAAACCGTTCGAACGTTTTAAATGTTTTTTCATCCATTAAAAAACTCTTCGTCTTTGGATAATATTGACGAATAGTATTCAACATTTCAAATCCCGCAGGATCCATATCGAACCAGCAATACAATTGTGCTTTTTCAAGCCACGGGATATGCCTGCTAAGCCTGCTCTTGAATCCTTCGCCAAAAATTGCAACCGCATTTTTAACTTTTGGAAATGATAAAAAACAAGCTTTGTTTTCAATTATAAAAACTTTATCAGGCAGCCAGTTCAGTAACGCAGAATCATCAAGGGTCAAAGCAAGTTCATCAAAACCAACCGAAGGTCTAAGGATTTCATCCAGTATCCTGATTTGGGTATATACATTGGATTTCTTTATTCCATAACGCACGGAGAAATCATTTTCATTTGCTTTTACCCAATCTGCCGGCAACAATAAATCCAATAACTTTCTTAATGCTTTCGAATTGTCTTCAATAAACTTTGAATGAACTTCGACTGGAAGTTCTCTCAAATACAAATGATGAGGCGGTTGATTGTTTTGAAAATACTTGCACACTCTAATCAAATCAGCCAAGACCTCTAAATGATCTAACAAAAACGATGGGTTTTGTTTTGCCCATGCTGTTAATTCTTGAAATGAAGCAGTGAGTTCTTGAAAAGCATTCTGAATTTTCACATAGTCAGCATTTCGTTTGGTAGAGTAAAGAAAGTCTTCAAGATTTTCAAAATAGATCTTAGCGGGAATTTTTTGTTTGGTGCCATCAATTGTTTTATCCCTCCAGTCCACCGAATAGCCCTTTCCTTTGACAGCTTTTGATTGCTGGTACAATGGAACCAGGGCGCTCTTTAAATCAGAATACCCGGTTCCGGCAAGTGATTTGTTGGCTGGGATCAGCAATGGGAAAACTTCATCATTGTTAAATACGGCTGTTACCGTTTTAAAAAACTGCTTGTCGGATTTCTCAAAAATGTCTTTTGGCGTAATCATTCCTTGGTCTCTGCTAATTGTTTGAAACTCTCTTTCTTTTCATAGTACTCGTCCATTGTAAGATTATAAACAACCGAGCTTTTTTTGTTCCTGATTTCAACAAAATGAACGGCGCTGATATAAGGTTCAGCGATGTTGATTTTATCCAGGGGAGTAACTACTAAAATCTGCAGATTAAGCTGGGCGCAAAATTCCATCAGGAACTGGCTTTTTTCCGGGTCTAATTTGCTGAAAGCCTCGTCAACAGTAATAAACCGCAGGCTCTTGTGTTGCTTGCCTGGCTGAAAAATTCCAAATTGATGTGCGATGGCTGCTCCTAAAATTGCATAGGTAAATTGTGCTTTCTGACCACCAGAATAGCTGGCCGTGTTATCATGGTACTGTCCGGCTTTATTCTCAGCGGCTGAATATTCCCGCGCACTAAAAACAAGCCAGTTCCTGACATCCGTCACTTTTTTTCTCCATACTTCTTCCTTTTGTAGTTCAGTGATGAGTTCCTTTATTTTTTTAAATACCTCTTCCCGTAAATTTTCATCTTTTTCGATATTGAAATCGAGCGCACCCGGTATGGAAGCATTTAGTTGCCCCCTAAAAATATTAATCTCGTTCTCACCTCTTACCTGCCTGCACTCGAGTTGAAGATAAGTGTCAGGATTTTTATTGAAAGTTATTTTCTTCAAAGGCACATTTAATTCTTCAATCATATCCTCAATCCTGCTCAATTCATTATTCAACCAGGCACGGTAACTGGTAAGCGCATCAAGCATGCTTTTATCCATATAATCCCGGAACCTTCTTTTATGTTCCACCAGCCGCTGCGTCTGTATTGTTTTGTATAAATCTTCGAGATCTTCCAAACCTGTCAGATCAGCCTTGATGTTCATGGTGTCGCCGCTCCAGTTCGCAAATTCGGTGGTGACTTTCTCACCTGGATTGACGAAAGTTGAAATCAGGGAGATGGTTTCCAGTTCAAGTTTATTAACGGCAGTGGCTGCCGATTTTTGTTTTGATTTTAATTTAATGCCAGCCTGTGTTACCAGCGATTCTAATTCTTTGAGGGTTTGAGGATTGCTGATACTAATCTGTTCTTCCATAAGGAAATCAACGATAGCCTGTTCATCTTTTTGTTGCAAGGTTTCAAAATCGAGACTTAGTTTGCGGGCGTTTTTATCATTATATTCTTTGTCCAGTTTGGTAACCTTTGCAATCAATCCGTCACGTTCCTCTTTTTTCCTTTCAAGTTCGTTATCCAGTTCAGCAATCTGTTTGATAATTAACTCATACGCAGAAGATGATTTTTTCAACTCCTGCACTTGCCGGGCGAGCATGTTCACCCGTTCTGCATGTTGTGTCCAGTTGATTTCATCCCAATGTTTTACCTGGACGAGTTGGGTGATCTGTTGTAGTGTAGTCTGCATTGCAGCTATCAGTGGCGTCATAGCAGCAATTTCACCTGCAAGTTTGGTATGCAATTTTTCTTCTGCCTGCTTTTCCTGCTGCAGGTATAAAATCGTTGCTCTGTTATCCCAGCCAAGCCGGTATTTTGATTTATTCCATCTTCCGGGCCTGTCATCTTTTTCATGCCGGTTTACATTTCGCATAAGACCATTCGAAGTAATGGCCTTCGGTGAACCGTAAAACACCTCCAAATCATCCGTACAGTGATAATTAAACCTGTCCAGCAATATGGTTTCAAGCCATTTGTTGTGTGCAGATTCTTTTAATTCAACCTTATTTACCAGAGCATCATCTTCAGTGGGCCAACGCGCAATGCTATTGGAAGGTCTCCGATCTACTTTGTGATAAACCAGTCTTGTCTGCATATCATTGTTGTAAATAAACTGGTTGGCAGCTTTACTGAATTTTTCCGGTACCAATAACTGCATGGAAAAACTATGCAATAGCCTTTCAACAGAATCTTCCCAACGCGCTTCAGAAGGCTTTACTTTAATCAATTCACCGATAAAAGGAATTTCTTCTTCGGTAGTCTCCAGGATATCCACCAGTCGTTTTCTTGCACTTATGAGGTCGTCCGGAATGCGGTTTTTTCTTCCCAGTAAAGAAGTTATTTGCTGTTGGAGATTTTCTATTTTTCTATAAATGCTTTCGTGCTCAATTTTTAAGCGAAATCTTTTTTCTGAAAGTTTTTCAGCTTCAGCGGGAACCGTGCGGTCAAGTTCAAGCACTTTGTTATAATTATTTCTGAATACATCCTGGTCGATATCCGTGTCCAATTTCAATTGTTCACAGAGTTTGAGATAGCGGTTGTGTTCCGCACTCTTACGGTTGCGTTTCTCTGACTCACTCTCTATGTCTTTATTCAGTAATGCCATCTGGCTGTCGATATTTAGAGCAGCACGTTGCGTTATAAGTTGTTCTTTTTCTGTTTCAAGACTTTTCAGGGCTGCAGAAACAATTGCTTTATCCTTTGCAGCCGATTCAATATCGAGTTCAAGCCTGGCGACATCTTTTTCAAGCAATTCAAATTCGATTTTACCTAGGAACAAAGGCATCAGTTCTTCGATGAGATCAAGCGTTGTTTTTTTAGCCCGGAGATCGGTAAGCGTTTGTTTATTCGCAATAACAGGCGCCAGTAACTGCAGCTGTTTTTCATCCTTTTGAATCGCCTTATGGCTGACCAGCAAATCGCTGTAATGATTATAGAGGCTTTTAAATTGCTCTTCTGCATCCACCTCTTCCAGCATTTCCTGCCTGATAAAATTTGTCAAATCTCCCAACACCTTTATGCCAACTGTTTGGTTCAACAGTGAGAGCGCCTTGTCTTTTAAACCAAACAATTCACTAAACCGCGCTGCATATTCTTTGAAACTATTGTATATCTCTGTTTTCTGGTATTGCTTGACCAATTTTTTTCTCCAATCCCCTTTAAAATCAAAGTGCCCTTCGCCAAAATGGTCTTTGATGTTTAGCGGATATGGTGATACGATAAATACTTTTTGTAAACCGCCATTAGCAAACCAACGGACCTGCACAAGGCTTATGGTATGCTGCGTACCGGAGTTTTGAAAACAGGCGAGCAGGACGGAATAGGGATTGTCGGCCTTCGTACGCAGTTGTTCTGTTTTGGATTTCTCTTCAGCTTCTGAAAAAGTCTTTCCATAGTATCCCCAGAAATAAGAATTTTCATCCCTTTCTTTTTTTGTTTCTGCACCGGAGGATTGGTTATAAAAACGCTTATTAGTAGGTACTAGCAATGTCAATAGTGCGTCAATCAACGTTGTTTTTCCACTGCCATTGGCTCCGGTCAATAAGGAAGTTCTTCCGTCTGTCTGGAGTTTATACACCTTGCCATTAAAAGTACCCCAGTTAAATATTTCCAGGTGCCTTAGCCGGTATCCGTTATCTGAATTATTATTGCTGAATAGTGTTGACATAGCCGCTTAACTTATTCTTTATCTCTTCCAGTTTATCGTTGCTGATAAATGCTTTGATTATTCTTTTTACTTCATACTGGTTATTATCTTTGTTTGCTACATCTTCACGGTTTAATTTTAATATACCTATGTTTATTAAACTGGTGATGGGTTTTGACAATTCCTTCCACAGTTTGCTCTTGTTAGTTTGCTCTTTGTAAAACAATTCTATCCGTTCTTTGATCTCCTTTTGTGTCAGAAAATATTTTGTACCTTCACTTCTTACATCAAATTCTTCCAACCCCTCCCGCAGGATGACACATAACAAAGTAGCTTCGTAACTGATGGCTTGTTTTTTCATCAACCTTGGTAAAGGGTTATCATCATTTTCATCCGTTTCTGGCTGTAAAACCCTTGCAAAGCCGTCTGATTCGTTGATCAATAATTCCATTCCTATTTTACCAAAATATTCCTGTATGGCAGATTGCCACCCAAGCAACTCGCGCCAGATAGCTTTATCATCAGCATACACTGGGCCCTGCAGTAATTTTATAATCGTTGCAGCATAAACCGCTCTTGGTATTTTTATTTCCATATCATTGTTTGATGGGTCTTGTATATAATATCATGGGTACATTAATCCTTCGTTCTCCAATCAATATTGGCTCTTTTGCTTCCTCGATGATAATATGCCGGGGATTGGCAGTTGCGATAGAAAAATAGCCTACCACTTCACTCAGGCCATTTTCAATTCCATACTGATCGACAATTTCCCTTAGCGAAACCTGGTCTTTTATTTCGAGCATTGCATCGATCCGCTGTTGTAACTTCTTTCTGTCAATGGTAAACTGGTCAAACAGTATCTTAAAATCCGCTGTTCCCTCTTCAATTGTGCCATCCGGGAACAGGATGCTGACAATATCGTCTTTTTCTTCACCGGGTTCCCAGCGATCAAAAAGTTTAATCATTGGTTCGTCTTCAATGCTAATAAATTCATCCTCTTTGATTTTTACTCCTGTGAGTGTATAGGCCATCTGTCGTATTTCACCAATGAGTTCCATGGCCCTTCTTCTTTCCAAAAGGTTTTTTTCAGACAGTACCCGGCTTATCTTTTCACTCAGTTTTCTATTTGAATCGATCACTTTCCTGCCAGACACGTGCAGGTAACGTTTGAGGTGTTTCAAAAACCGATCGTTGCTGTAATCTATATTATGCTCATTTAATAATTGGTATAATTTTTCAGTAAGCTGTGTAAATTCCTGCTGTTTCCTTTCATCCATCAAGAATTCCCAAAACGCCTTGAAACTTTTCCCTTGTGGCTTTTGTTCTATTTCATCCAGCGCATCCAGTGCAAATACCAACAGCGAACCTTTTGCGATATCCTTCTCCGTATATTTCCGCTGGATGTCTTTGCGGATCTGCTCAAAATTCTGTTCGACTTCACTAAAATCAGCGAGGAGTTCCCGCGACATTTTATTCAGCTCATAAAACTGTTCCCTTATTTCTATATCGTCAAAAACAGAAGGTTTCATCCCGGCTTTCAGCAGGTTTATTTCATCTTCAATAGCCCATTTCTTTTTTTCCAGTACCTGTATCCGCGCTTCTGTATTTTCATTGGTTTGTTCAATCATTTTCTGCAGCTTAAAGAAAATATCTTTGAACCGGCTATTGGTACCGATAAAATCACGTTGTTGTAAATCTTCCAGCCATTTTAAAACCTTGAGCGTTTCGGGTGTCAGTTCATGCAAATCTTCGCCATCGTCATTTGGATATTTTCGCAAATAACCTGCATTACTCCACTTGTCGACATACTGGGCAGCCTTGACCGAAAAATCATCAAAGAGGGTTCCGGCTTCCAGCTCGTCGTCTTTTTCTTCATAGGACAATTCTTCCATGTATCCTTCCAGTTTACTACGCAGTTCGTTATTGGTGATAGTGGTAATATGCGCATCCTCAAATACTTTTTGAAAAAAAGACAGGATAAATGCAGCATTTTTTCCCCTGACCAGGAGCAGGGGTTTAGCAGTCTTAAAATGCTGTTGAATTTCTTCAAATGTCATAAGCCGAATGTAGCGATTTTGGCAGTTGATTGGTCAATTTTAGACTTAAATATTTACGTTATCAATGGGTCATTTTACCCAAAAACAGCCAATGGTTTTGCGAACCAAAAAAGAAAAAAAACTGCCGATTAAAATTGAAAATAAAAAGCAGCCAGTCAGGCCTGATTTTTATTGCCTCGATACAGCGTTATGGACTATTTTCCTAAATCAATTCTTCCACATCTTTCCAGAGAAAATAACGCCGCGACTGAATTTTTTACAGATTTGATTTTGCTTTATTTCGACCATTCATAAATGGTGGGCTTCGAAATGTGAAAGATGCCACATACTTCTTTTACTTTGAGTAGTGGTCTTTCGGAGTGTTTGTCGGGGGTTTGTAGGTTGCTTTCCTTGACTACTTGTTCTACTATTTCTTTCATCTGTTGCCAAAGGGCTTTAGGTTTCATGGGAATTAGCATCTGCACATTCTCCATACTTTACTTTTTAAATGTTTAAAATTTAAATGAAGTTGAAAGAAGTGCACAACCAAATTTCACAGTTTTTCACAAGTGTGAAATATAGAGTATGGA
>CAXTMV010000150.1:0-6800 GCA_964245425.1 uncultured Flavihumibacter sp.
CGGAAAGACCGCGGCGAAGAAGCCGGCGCGCCCGGCCGCCGAAGCGACTGCCGAACCGAAACGCAAGGCCGCGGCCAAGCCGGCAAAGGCGGCCGTGGAAAAAGCGGCAACAAAAAAGACAGCCAAAGCGGTGAAAAAGACCGGCAAAGGCTAATCAACAACAAAACCCGCCCGGGTTTGTTATATTTGGAAGCAGTAGTAATTATGGATCAGACAAAAAAGAAAACACTTGTATTGGGCGCCTCTGATAATCCGGAACGCTACAGTTATCTTGCCATGACCCGTCTCCATGATAAGGGCCACCCCGTAATGGGCATCGGCAAAAAAAAGGCAACCGTGAAGGGGATTGAAATTGACACGGAAAAAATGCCCCTGCAGAACGTGGATACCGTAACGCTTTACCTGAATGCTGCTAGGCAAAAAGAATATTACGACTACATATTATCACTTAAGCCAAAACGGATCATCTTTAACCCCGGCGCTGAAAATGAAGAACTGGCAGCCCTCGCCAAGGCCAACCATATCCAGGCTATGGAAGCCTGTACACTTGTTTTATTAAGTACCGGTCAATTTTGATGATGGCCTAAACAATTTTTTTTTGTCTCCCCCGTTTTGTTTTTGAAGCTGATTTTATAAGCAGCCTGCTACTGTTCGTACCCCCCCGGAATCAATATCCAAATCCTTTTAAAACAACCGATCTATGAAATTCCTATGCCTATGGGGCACCATTGCCTGTATGATGATGGCAGTACACGCAAAATGCCAGCCAATAGCCCCGCTTAACCAGCATCCGGCCGCAAAAGCCACTCTTTTTAACCAGCTTCCCGAAAAAATTTCCTGTTCTGCCAATTCGTTGAAGACTATTTTCCAGTCGGCCCTTAACAGCAATATCGCGGTAACCATGGGCCCTGCCCTGAAAATAGAAGGGCTTGTGCTGGCCAAAGTGGCTGTTAGTCCTGAACAACTGAGCATTAATATACGCTGCAGCAATTATGAAGATGCGTTGCTGAACATTTCCCGCATTACGGAGGCCGACGGCAGTTTCACTTTCATCGGCAGAATAGTAAGTCCACGCCACGGAGATGTGCTGTTGCTTTGGCTGGAAAACGGGCAGTATTCCTTTATACGCCAGCAACAACTACTGACCATGGTTGAATAATACATGCCCCCAATCATTTATAATCCTAACCGAAATGAAAATCTATACCTGCTTACTGCTGCTGGCATGCTGCCTCATCATTTGCCCAATAAAGGCCCAGGTGCCTGGTCTGAACAGTTATACACCCGCAAAGGCAACCATTTTTGTAGATTTTGACGGCCAGTTTGTAAGTGGTTCTGCCTGGAATTATAATGGAGACATCAATGCCGCACCGGCTGCATTAAGCAACGCTGCCATCATAGAAATCATGAACCGCGTGGCAGAAGATTACCGCCCTTTTGACGTAAATATTACCACTGATTCTACCGTTTACTGGGCCGCTCCCAGGAATCAGCGCATGCGCATGATCGTTACTGCTACCTCGCAATGGTATGGATCTACTGCCGGTGGCGTAGCCTATGTGGGATCTTTTACATGGGGCGATAATACACCGGCCTGGGTATTTGCCAGCTTGCTGGGCAACCGGCCCAAATGGGTGGCCGAAGCCGTTTCTCACGAGATTGGCCACACCCTTGGCCTGCAGCACCAGAGCAGTTATGATGCTGCCTGTAATAAAATCGCTGAATACAATACCGGCCTGGGCACCGGCGAAATTGGCTGGGCGCCCATTATGGGTGCCGGCTATTACCAGAACCATACCACCTGGCATAATGGGCCCAATACCGTTAACTGCAGCACCATACAGAATGATTTTGACATCATCCGGACCAATAACGGTTTTGGATTAAGACCCGATGACCATGGCGATGACAATACAACCGCCACTAACATCAATATGTATGCAGACACTTTTTCGGTAAGCGGCCTGATCAATACGGCTGCAGACCAGGATGTATTTAAACTGGTGCTGGCACGCCCCACCACCCTGCAGCTAAAAGCCATTCCGCAAAATGTAGGCAGCGGCGACGACGGCGCTAACGTAGATATTAAAATAAGCCTGCTGAATGGCAATGATACCATCAATAGCTATAACCCCTCCACCCTGCTCAACGCCGGTATTGATACCAACCTCAATGCCGGCACTTATTTTATTGCGGTAGACGGCGTTGGCAATATCTATCACAATGATATCGGCAGTATTGGCTTGTATAACCTCACCGGCAATATCATAACGGCCCTGCCTGTAAAAAATATCCGGTTCAGTGGAACGGTTAACAACAGCATGCACCAGCTTTTTTGGTCTTTCCAGGCAGATGAGACCATCGGGCAGCTGCGGATTGAAAAATCGGCAGACGGTCAGCATTTTTCACCGCTGGCCGCGCTATCCGCTTCTGCCCAGGCATTTTCTTACCAGTCGCTCAGCAATGACCCTGTTTATTACCGGCTGAAGTTTATTACAAACTTGCAGCAGGCCTATACATCTGCCGTGGTTGTATTAAAAAGCAAAACGCCCGGTTCGGGCATCCGGCTACTGGCCGGCAACAGCAACAGCATTACGATTAACACCGGCGGGCAGCTGCTGGGCAGCGGCCAGCTGGCAGCCGGCATCAACCAGGTACCCTGCATGGGCGAAAAAGGACTATTGCTATTGCATTGCAGCAATGTCAACCAATCTTTTACTCAAAAATTAATAAAACAATAGCCCCCACCCTCCTGCATATTAAATGGGTTTTTCGTATATTCGAAAAACCCATTTTAATATGATCTGGAGAAAATTTAATGGCGATCCGCTTGATCTTCCCATCAAACAGGCTGTTGAAAACACTATCCGGCGTGAAAGCAACAAAGGTTATCACCTGAAAGTATGCATTGGCACCGATAGCCAGGTAAAAGGCAGCGACACAGAATTTGCAACTGTAATCGTTTTCCTGCGCGAAGGGCATGGCGGCTTTATGTTCATCCACAATGAAAAAACAAAGACCCGTTACAGCATCAAGGAGCGCATGCTGGTAGAAGTGGCCAAAAGCATTGAGATTGCGTATGAACTATGCCCCCTTTTTACCAAGTACGATGTTGATATGGAAGTACATGCCGACATCAACACCAACCCGCATTTTAAAAGCAACGATGCGCTGAAAGAAGCCATGGGCTATATCCTCGGAATGGGCTTTGCCTTCAAGGCTAAACCGGAAGCTTTTGCCAGCAGCAGCTGCGCCAATAAAATAGTAAACTAAGGGCAAAGAGAACAAGGCAAAAAAAGTGGGCGACTCGCGTTCTTACGTGTTGCGCGCTCTTTTTCACCTTGTTCTCTTTGGCAAGCATTTATCACATTGGCACATTATCTATTCTCAAACTTCTGCACCCGGTTATTCAGTATATCCGCTACGTAAATATTTCCCGCGCTGTCTGTCACCACATCGTGGTACCAGCAACGCGGTCCTTTGTAGGCGCCGCTCCTGCCAAATCGCTCAAATTTGCTGCCCTTCGTATCAATTAAAATAATATCAGATCCTTTGTGGTTTATTCCCAAAAAACCAGTTTGATCATCTACTGCAACCAGGCGGTGGCTGTTTTTATCAAATACAACAGAACAAAGGCTCCCGAAACTTTTATCTTCCCAGGTTTGCAGAAAACGTCCCTCCCCGTCAAACACCTGGATGCGGTGATTTTCGCGGTCTGCCACATATACGTTTCCGCTGTCATCCAGTTCAAGTGCATGGGGTATATTAAATTCGCCGGGGCCTTTTCCTTTGTTGCCCCAGGCCAATACGTATTTCCCTGTTGCAGAAAATTTTACAATGCGGCTGTTGCCATACCCGTCACTTACATATATCGATCCGTCTTTTGCCACTGCCACGCCGGTGGGCTGGTTAAAATGGGTCTTGTCATTGCCGGCTTTACGGGCCTTGCCGAGTGTCATCAGCAATTGCCCGTTATGACTGAATTTAAATACCTGCTGGAGGCCCACATCGGTTACCCATATATTATCGGCTGCATCCACCGTTAACCCGTGCGGCATAATAAAAAAATGATCGCCCCAGCTGTTTAGCAGGCGGCCGGTTTTGTTATCGATTTCAAGAATGGTTTTCCCGCTGATCAGCGAGACAGGCATGGCCATTAGCGGTGGCCACTCGCGCCCTGCGCGGCTGAAAATAAAAATATGCTGCTGCTGATCGATGCCGATACCTGCAGGGCCGCCGATGGAATAGGCCAGTGGTAATTGCGGCCAGTTGCCGACCAGCCGGTAAGCAGTATCAATGCCAGCGTCTGCAAGCGCATTAACCGGTGTGGGATGGGTGCAAGCCAGGAAAGTAAAAATTAAAAAGGCAACAATCAACAGTGAAAAATGCCTGCCGTTATGGCTCGGCAAATTGTTCATTGTTGCATGTGAGCTTTTACTTCTGATTTTCATGATTTTCCTCAAATCGTTCATTCATATCACCGATAAATTTCAATAATTTATCGCGGCCGGTTTTCTTCACCGCACTGGTAACAAAATGGGCCGGTAAAAATTCCCATTCTTTTCGCATGGCATCGAGGAAGGCTTTTACATTGGCTGCCACCACCCGTTGCGTTTCCTTATCGGCTTTTGTAAAAATAAGTGCAAATGGTATCTGCCATTCGCCCAGTTGGTTCACAAAATCGAGGTCTATTTTCTGGGGGGCATGGCGGCTGTCGAGCAGTACAAAGATATTGACCAGGTTTTCGCGCTTGCGCAGGTAATTCTCAATCATCTGTTCCCATCTTCTCCTGTCGCGCAGCGAAACTTTGGCAAACCCATAACCCGGCAAATCGACAATATACCAGCTTTTGTTAATGATGAAATGATTGATCAGCTGGGTTTTGCCAGGTGTGCCGGAGGTTTTGGCCAATTTCTGGTTATTGCAAAGCATATTGATAACAGAGCTTTTACCAACATTGCTGCGGCCGATAAAAGCATATTCCGCCTTGTCCGGTGCCGGGCATTTGGTATAATCCGGGCTGCTGATAACATATTCTGCAGAATTGATGTCCATAGCCGCGAAGGTAAGAAAGGTTGAAGGCGTTTTTAGGACTACGGACGAAAGACTTTACCTTTGCCGCCGATGAATAAAAGCTTACCCCACGACAGCATTGTTCCGTTCAAGGGCTCTGATCAGAGCAAGAAGCGCCAGGTGGCGAACATGTTCGACCAGATTGCCTTTCGATATGATTTCTTAAATCGTTTCCTGAGCGGCGGTATCGATATGTACTGGCGCAAAAAGGCCCTTAAAGAGCTGCAGCAGCTCCAACCCAAAACAATGCTGGACGTGGCCACGGGTACGGCCGATGTGGCCATTCTGAGTGCTCGTTTGTTAAAACCCTTAACCATTACCGGTATCGATATTTCTGAAGGAATGCTGCAATTGGGTAGAAAAAAAGTAGCCAACCTGCTGTTAAATAAGCAGATAGCTCTTTACCAGGGGGATAGTGAGGCAATAAATTTTGCTTCCGGTACGTTTGATGCTATTACCGTGGCATTTGGAGTCCGTAATTTTGAGAACCTTCGCAAAGGATTGGCTGAGATATTAAGGGTTTTACAGCCCGGCGGAAAACTGGTGGTGCTGGAATTTTCGAAACCCCAACAATCCATGGTAAGGGGTTTATACAACCTGTACATGCGGTTTGTAACACCGCGTGTTGGTAAACTGGTATCAAAGAATGCTGAAGCCTATCAATATTTAAATGATTCTGTGCAAAAATTTCCCGAGGGAAATGATTTTTTAACCATAATGAATGATGTTGGATACACCGCTACCTATTTAAAAAAACTTACAGGAGGAATATGTACCATTTATTGCGGTTCAAAAAACAAGAGCGGTCAGCCATTGTAGCAGTGTTTATATTACTGGCTTCATCCTTTTCATCTTTTGCCCAGCTAAGAGATGCCCTTAACCTGCCCGATAACGACGACAAGCCTTATCATATCGGCATTGTGGTAATGGGCGTCAGCAGTCGTTTTCAGATCAGCCAGCACCCTAATTTTCTGCAAAGCGATACGGTATTAGGCGTGTATCCTGAAAATACGGGCGGTATCGGCATCGGGGGCATGCATACTTTCCGCATCAGCAGCCATTGGGATGCCAGGGTCGTTTTTCCGCAATTGTTGTTTGCCAACAAAGTGATTACCTATAACCTGAAATATCCTGAAAGTGGCGAAAGCCCGGTTACACGGAAAGTCATTGAATCCATCCTGCTGGGCATACCGGTACAGGTGAAATACAAGAGCGACCGCATCAATAATTTCCGGGTATACATGATGGCGGGTGCGAAATATGAAACCGATCTTTCTTCCAAAGCGAGGGCGAAGAATGCCGACGACCTGGTAAAGCTGAAGGCCAATGATTTTGGCATTGAAGCGGGCATCGGCTTTAATTTTTACATGCGCTATTTTATTCTTTCACCTGAAATAAAGATCAGCAACGGCCTGAGCAATGTGCACAGCCGTGATCCGGATCTTAAATTCTCCAATGTCATCGACAAGATACAATCGCGCCAGATTGTTTTCTCCCTCATTTTTGAAGGATAGCTTTTGTAATTACGGAGGAAATTTATGATGTATCATTCCAACAATCATAACAATCCGAGTTCTATCCGCTAAGAAAAGGCAGCACTCCGAAGGAGTTACCTGTTAGAAACGGCAACACTCCGAAGGAGTTACCTATTAAGATCCGCGGGTGCAACCCGCGGATCTTAACGGCCACACAAACAACCCTGAAAGGGTTTCCCGCCCATGCTGCTT
>CAXTMV010000150.1:6900-13620 GCA_964245425.1 uncultured Flavihumibacter sp.
CGGATCTTAACGGCCACACAAACAACCCTGAAAGGGTTTCCCGCCCATGCTGCTTCTTCAAAATATCAACCAGTTTAAGAATAATGTCTTTCATTATTTATGCAATCAGGGCAACACGCTATCTTAGTATTAATAACCTTCGTATGAAAAAAATTATCCTTATTTGCACGCTCTTTACGCTTGTTGTAGCCGCCTGCCGGCAGCAAGACAAAAAAGCCAGTTCCCTGCTCAATAAAAACAACCTGCTTGCACAGCTTTTTACCGTTGACATTAACAAAGACACTACGCTGAAGACGGCCAATGGCGCATTTATTCATATACCGGAAGGGGCTCTCTCTAACAGCGGCAATACAATGGTACAACTGGAAATAAAAGAGGCTTACAGCATGGAACAGATCCTGATGGCCGGTCTGAGCACCCAAAGCAACGGCTGGCCTTTAAGCAGCGGCGGCATGATCTATATTAATGCCATGGGCGGCCAGTCCGTTACCATTACAAAAAAACTTTCCATCAAAATTCCTACTGCGGCTATTGATAAAAATATGCAATTGTATAAAGGCGATACAGATAAAAATGGCAATATCAACTGGACAAAACCAGAAAACCTGCCACCCAATCCGCTACTGGATTCATTTGCTATAGGACGCAGCCTTTTTACCGAAAATTGCAATGCCTGCCACAATATTGGAAAAGACGGCGTTGGCCCCGATTTGGCCTATATACTAACTAAAACACCCGATAAAAAATTATTATACGATTATACCCGTAATAATGTAAAAGTGCGCGCCAGCGGGGAGCCCTATTACAATTGCCTGTTTGAAAACAGGAATGGAACAGAGATG
The DNA here is from genome assembly GCA_964245425.1 of uncultured Flavihumibacter sp. Lineage (GTDB taxonomy): Bacteria > Bacteroidota > Bacteroidia > Chitinophagales > Chitinophagaceae > JACMLD01. The sequence continues at coordinate 7,743 of CAXTMV010000150.1, forward strand.
AGCCTGTTTCCGGCATTAACCGATCCGATGATGGACAACCTCTATGGTTATATAGAAAATGAATCGCGGGCAAAAAACCTGCCTTTTACAAAAAATGAATTGAGGGCTTGTGTAGACAGCAACCTGTTATATTGGAGCCTGAAATATAAACTGGACAGTCAGAAAGGTAAACTAAGCCAGGAAAAAGTGGCTATGATCATTAATGATATTGTGTCACCTGCACTGCCGGCCACTTCGGACAGCAGCCAGCCCGGTTCCGCCTCAATTCCAGAAAATAAAAAGGTAATACCCGTCCAGAACCGATCCCTTTATTATCAATTCACTGTTCAGGCTTTTGGCTGGTTCAATATAGATATGCTTTTGAAAGAGAAGAATGTAACCGATAGCCGCCTGGTGGTGCGCATACTGGGTCAGTACACACAAACCACCAATGTGTATGTAGCGATTCCTTCTCTTAAATTTTTTGCCCCCGGCGGCTTGCTGGATGGCAAAACAGACGAATATGGATTTTATACCACCGATGGCAAAATACCATTACCACAAAACACACTGGCTTTTGTCTTTGTAATAGGCGAATCGGAAGAAAGCATTGTCTTTTCGAAAAAAGCGTTTATCACGAGTGAAAGCCAGGACATCGACCTTACACCGGCCATTGTTACAAAGGATTTTTTTGCAGGCGCTATGAAAGAAGTCAACAGCTCCAATGTTCAATTCTCGGTTGCCGATACTAAAAACGCAGATACCCTTCGTAAGATCATTAAGGCGTTGAAAGATATAGAAAAAATAAAACCCAAAAATAATTGCAATTGCGGCGGAGAGGGATTTGCAAGACATGATACTTTGATGCAGGAGAGACCAGTATTGACCGATGCATCAAAATAATATTGCCTGCTATTTCTTTTTTTTAAAGCCCTGTTTGTCGGGAGTTATTGTATTGTCTGGTGCCTGCAATTGCTCTTTCAAAAAATTATTGATTTTTGTAAACAGGTTAATGCGGGCAATATTGGCCTGACCGCTGCTGCTGATGTTATGCGTGTAGTCGGGAAAGAAATACTGGTCGAACTGTTTATTGGCATTGATCAGCTCCCGGCTCAGCTCCATCGAATTCTGGAATTGCACATTATCGTCTGCGCTGCCATGCACCAGCAATAACCCGCTGGTATAATTGTTCACAAAATTGATCGGCGACGCATTCTTGTACCCGTCCGGGTTTTCGGCGGGCAGCTGCAACAGCCTTTCTGCGTATACATTGTCATAAAACCGCCAGTTGGTAACTGGTGCTATGGCAATAGCGGCCTTGAATAAGCCTGCATATTTGGTAGCGGCTAACGCTGCCAGGTAACCGCCATAACTCCAGCCCATGATGGCCGCATTATCTGCATCAGCATTGTAGTTATCCACGAGGTATTTTTTAACGGCTGCCAGGTCATCCATTTCGATATCGCCTGGTTTCTTATAAGTAGCCTTCCTGAATGCCTGGCCGCGGCCCGGTGTGCCCCTGGGGTCTACGCAAGCCACCAGGTATCCCTGGCTGACATAATAGCGCAGGGTCAGTCCCATTTTATCTGTCCATTCGTTTCGGGCTTCCTGCCGGGTGTTGCCTCCATATACATAGAGCAGCAAAGGCAATTTCCTGGCTACGTTGTTGGCTGGTTTTATCAGCCAGCCATATAAACTGGTGTCTTTATTGGTAAAAGTGAAATTCTCCGCCTGCGTCCATTCAAATTCGCCCAGGTGTTGCTGCAATAATTTATTTTCTACCAGCTGCTCATGCAGCGGCTTACCGGCATTGCTGTACATCTGGTACCGCAAAGGCTGGTTAAGCGACGAGTACGCATCAAAAAAATATTTCGAATCGCTGCTGACCATTACGTCATGTACTCCGCTGGTAGCCGTTAGCTGGCGAATGTTTTTACCATCCATACCGCATTTGTACAATTGCGCATCGCGGGCCGATGATTCATTGGCTGTAAAATAGATTTCTCCGTTGTCTTCGTCAATGCCTTTTACTTCCTGTATCTCCCATTTGCCGGAAGTAAGTTGTTTGCGCTGGTAATTATTCATCGCCACTTCATACAGGTGGGTGTAGCCGTCCTGCTCGCTTAACCACAAAAAAGAATTTTTGGCCTGCAGGAAAAAAATATTGCCCGGGTATATCTTCACATAAGTCTTACTTTCTTCGGTTAATACCGGCACCGCATTGCCGTTCCGGGTATTTACTTTCATAATATCCAGCCTGTTTTGCGGGCGGTTCAATCGTTGCACCCACAGGCCATTGCCATCGGGCTGCCATTGCAGGCCGGTAATGTACTGGTTGGGGTTTACCCCCATATCGGCTTTTGTAAGCGCTTTGTTTTTAAGATTATAAATATAGACCTGTACATCCGGAATGGCTTCTCCTGCCTTCGGGTATCGCTGGTTGTTGATTTCCGGGTACAGTCTTCCGTCGTATATGGTAATGGGATATTGCTGAACAATGGTTTCATTAAAAGTCAGGAACGCGATGCTTTCTCCGTCGGGGCTCCACTGGTATGCTTTGCCGAGCTCAAATCCTTTTTCATACAATCCATCGGCCATGCCGTTCAGGAATTTGCCGGCCGCGCCGTTGGCGGTAATGGCCATTACCTGGTCGGTACCCAGGTCGCGCACATATAAATTGCCGTCGCGCACAAAAGCCAGGCGCCGGCTGTCGGGCGAAAAGCTAACATAACTCTGCTTGCCATCTGCCGAAACAGGCTTCAATGTTTTCTTTGCCCGATCCCATATAAAATTGAATTCTTTGGTGGAATTATAGAACAGCGGTTCTATTTGTGTTTTGATGAGGATCTTTGAATCGTCGGGCGAAAATTCAAAATCCTCAAAAAAGGTAAAGGTGATGGGCAGGGAGTCTTTACCGGTTTTTACCTGGTTGGAAAAAATGGTATCTACCAAGTGCCCGGTTTCAAAATCGAGTGTTACAATGATCTCGCTGTTGGTGGCTTTGTCTGCAAAAATATAGGCAATGGAATCGCCGGAATGGGTGAGGTGTACGCGTAGTTTTTGCTCTTCCAGGTAATTGCCACCCCAGATGGCGTCCAGGTTCAGCTTCTTTTTATCGGCCGCTTTGGTATCGGCGGGTTTATTTTGTGCATGGGCAGTTACAGTCGCCAGCAGCGGTATCCATACAAGCAGTTGTTTGATTGTCATAGTTAGGTTTTGCAGGAGCGGTTTATTAGTAAGGTTGATATAAAGTTCAGTCTCAGGCTGCCTGGTTACCACTGTTGCCCGTTCAGTAATCATACTCGCGCCGGAACATATTTACCCGGATACCCAGGGTAAACAAGGTTGTTTTTTGTGCCAGCTGTGCAGCGGCGGGTACGCTTAACTTGCGGTACATCAGCGATACGTCTATAAACAAATTTTCCAGCACTTCATATCCCACCCATAAGGAGGCGTTTACACCGGTGCTTTTAACACCATTGCCGGTGGTATACCCGTAATCGCCGTTGCGAAATCCATTCAGTATAAAAATATTGCTGCCGTAATCACTCGCCGCGGTATCCAGTCCCTGCCTGAAAACGATCAGTTTGGCCTGTACATTCCATTTGGGGGCGGGTTGGTAACGGATAATACCGATGCCTTCAATAAAATTGGCACCCAGCGGATGCGCCAGCGGCTGGTTATAATGACTGTAATTAGCAACGGAATCATAATGCGAATAGGTAAAGGGGCGCACGTAATTGATTTCACCCTGCAGGTCAAGATTTTTTATCTTAAAGGCATCAATGTATTTAAAACCTGCCTGTATACCTTGTTTATTGCCCCACCAGCCGTTGCCGGCTTTTATTTCTTTCAGTACAAATTCATCAAACATCAGCTGGCTGTAGAATTGCAGGGTATGTGCGATATTCACTTTAAAATCGAATCCCACATTGGCATTGTCGGGGCTGCCATTCTGTTGTTCGGCCGAGCGAAGGAAAATGATGGGATTGAGGTAACTGAATTCATAATGATTGGCGCGGCCAAAAACAACCGATTCAAAGAGGCCGATGTTCAGCCATTTGGTGGCCTGCAGGCTCAGGTGGTGCATGCTGGCATATTTTTTTGGCAGCAGTTCATCACCAACACTTTTACCGTTCGACAGTTCCATGAACAGGTTCTGGTAATCGATCTTCCAGATATGGGTATTCAGTTTCAGGAATAAATAATTGGTAGAAAAATCGCTCAGGAACAAACTGCGGTAGCCATCGCCGATAAAATTTCGATCGTACCCGAACTGCACATTGATGTATTTGGTAGCGTTTACATGAATGGAACCGCGGCCGTCGAAATAATCGTAGGCAGTTGTTTTAAACGGCTTGTAAAAGCCGGCGCCGGGTACGGCATTGAATTTTTTTTCCCATTGCTGTACATAAAAAGGCGGCCGTTCCTGGTTATCGGTGGCATACAGATCGAACCCTATTTTTTTGGCGATCGTACCGCGGAAACTGGCGCCCTTGCTGTTCAGGAATACATGGCCGCCGGCATCGCCCGAAGCCGCCGACTGGTTCTGTTGGATGACGGGATTAATGGCCAGGAAGAAATCGGGCTGGTTTACCTGGAAAAAGTCGCCCTTTGTTTTATAGAAAGCGCCAAACAATGTTTTTTTGCTTTGGAAGGAACTGGGATCGCCCGTTACCCATTCACTGCTGTTGAGCAGGGCATCGTGCATATTGTACAGGTCTGTAGCTGTTAAAAAAGCTTTACCAGATATTGTATAGGGGGGATCAGATCCAATAATGGTATCCGATTGCTTTATTATCCGCTCAATCCCCTCCACCATTGTTTTCCGCAGATACGGTTTGGTGGAAGTAAAACCCAGCAGGGTATCGCCCATCAGCTTAATGTCCATCCGGTCTAACAACCAGTTTTCTTTGGCGCCCTGGGGCAAGGTAGTAGATTGAGCGAGTGAACAGAGGGGCAGAATAAAAATAAGCCAGCTAAGCGTGGTTTTTCTAAATTGCATGCAGTAGTTGTTTAAAAAGGCAAGCCTCACCTGTATATGAATCAAAAATACCTGATTAAGAACATATTGGTCGTTAACGAAGGTACAATAATGAGCCGGGATGTACTTATCAAAAATGGCCGCATCGAAAAGATAGCCGCACAGATCCACAACGCCGAACAGGCCGTCGAAATCAATGGCGAAGGCAAATATTTGCTGCCGGGCGCCATCGACGACCAGGTGCATTTCCGCGAACCGGGCCTCACCCATAAGGCCACCATCTATACCGAATCAAAAGCGGCCGTGGCAGGCGGGGTCACTTCTTTTATGGAAATGCCCAATACCCTGCCGCCGGCCTTTACACAGGATTTGCTGGAACAGAAATACGAGATCGGCCGCAACACATCACTGGCCAATTATTCTTTTTTTATGGGGACGTCAAACGACAATGCGGAGGAAGCCCTGCGAACCAACGATAAAAAGAACAGCATCTGCGGTATCAAAATATTCATGGGTTCTTCCACCGGTGGTCTGCTGGTTGATAACCCACTTACACTCGACAAATTGTTTTCGGAAAGCGAAGTACTCATTTCCACGCATTGTGAAAATGAAAAGATCATCAAAGCCAACCTGGAGCGGCTGAAAAAAGAAAAGGGCATATTAACGGCTGCTGATCATCCGCTCATCCGGAACGAGGAAAATTGTTTTGAAAGTTCTTTTTATGCCATCCAGTACGCAAAAAAACACAATAGCCGCCTGCATATTCTGCACATCAGTACCGAACGGGAGCTGCAGTTGTTCAGCAACCTGGTACCGCTGAAGGACAAACGCATTACGGCCGAAGTGTGCGTGCACCACCTGCATTTTACAGCCGATGATTACGACCGCCTGGGCAACCGCATAAAATGCAACCCC
>CAXTMV010000151.1:0-13558 GCA_964245425.1 uncultured Flavihumibacter sp.
TTTATATACCATTTCCTTACGATTTATCTACAGCAGCAATTAAAATTATTGGATATTCATTTTTTTCATTAGCCCATTTTTAAATATCTTACTGTTAATTGGTTCATAAATATCTTTTTCTGCCTGATTCTCAGGGAGTGCTTTAATCGGAACTAGCAAAATATAATAAGGCTCAGTATAATCAAAGTGTCTGTCAATTGTAAGTCCTTTGATTTGAAAAAATTGATACCCTGTTCGCTTCAAATCATCAAGCGTTTTTTGTGTATAATTTACAGTTCCTCCCAAAACTTCTTTTAGTCCTTTTCTCATATTGTAGAATTTAACAATTTGCTCATCTAGTTTTTCATTGAAGCAAAGCAGAATAAACAATTAGTGTCCTAGATCAAATATTTTTTATAAATATGGAGCACTCAACGGCCTTTGCCGTTAAATGCTCCATAGTAAGTTGCGAAAATTTAGTTATTTCGTTTTATTTTGGCATCAACACAGCGTCGATTACATGAATGACACCATTGCTTGCCTTCAAATCTGTTGTAACTACTATTGCTTTACCGCCATTTTCGTCGGTTAAAACCACCTTGCCATTTTCAATAGAAGCAGTAAGCGTCCCTCCCGCAACTGTTGTTAATGAAGTTTTTCCATTTCCTTTTGCAATTGCAGCTAGTATCTGTTTTGCATCCAGATTTCCTGCCACTACGTGATAAGTTAATATGCCGGACAATTTAGACTTGTTTTCCGGTTTTAATAAAGTATCAACGGTGCCGGCAGGCAACTTTGAAAAGGCTGCATTAGTCGGCGCAAATACAGTAAAAGGCCCACTACCTTTAAGCGTAGTTACCAAATCTGCGGCTTTGACAGCTGCGACCAGAGTTGTATGAGCTTTTGAACCAGCCGCAACATCTACGATATCACCGGAAGTTTGCGCGAATGCATTTACGGCAATTAGGCTAAAACCAACAAGAAGAGACTTTACTTTTAGTAATTTCATAACTTTTTTTTTGATAGATGAAAAAATGACCATACCTAGATGAAGTTTTGTTTAACTTTTCAGGACAATTTATTAAACGTTTTGTTTGATTAAAAGGTTCGCAATACATATAATAAAATAACTCCCCTTCGATTTTAAGTAAGGCTGTCATATTTCAACCCATCATGGTTAATGAGTTATCATCACCAATTGTCATTCAAATTTTATGATGGATGATGTTGTTTAAACACCGTTTCTTTAATTAACTTCTGGATATCTTGCTTACATAAATCAGAGGGTTCGAACATGTCAATGCATAAAATATGCGCTTTTGGCCAGCTGCTATATTAATGTAATTGCATAACGTGTTATAATAATCATGCTATAAATTTCGATGCCATATCCCATAGAAATGTAAACAATTCGTGAAAGAAAGGTGTAGCTTAGCGTTATACATCTTTCGATGAAATAACAAAAAGTCCGAAGCAAAAATTCTTTTCTATTTCACCCCTACGGCATTAAATCACAGTTGATTACGTAACAAACATAACAGTGATCTTGACTGGAAAACAACTCAAAGCTAGAATTGAATGCTGAGATAATTCACCCAAATAAGTTGCAATTCTGAACTTGTTTTGGTTTTTTGCTCTCGTTTATCCCCGGCTGATGTTGCCCGGCTTCCAGCCGATCGCGGCATTAAAAGGAAAATTATTGAAGAACAGAATTTGTGGATTTTTTGTAAAAAAGATTTTAGTGATAGGGCAGTTTTATTTGGCGGGTGCCGATCTCCGGCATCCTGGTTAATATCGACCAGATGCGGTATTCAAAAGTCCCGGCCTCGTTTTACAAAGCCGGTGCTGAAATTTTAGAGCTGTCATAAGCAAATCTACCGGCAAAACAAGAAAGATTTGCTCCGCAACAGTCTTAATCTGTAAGCACAAAAAAGTTAAATAATTATTGCTAATATTACAGCTAATCAAGCAAATAAATCATGCGGATATTTGTCTACATTGTTGCATTCGTATTATTATTCTGGAAAGTCAATGCACAGCAAAACAACTCAATTGCCATTAGGCGTGTACCAGCATTAGGTATTAAATTGAATACCAATGATGAACTTGAATTAAAACAAGGTCTAAGCGACCTTTCTGATGCGATTGTCCTATTGAATAAAAGGCATGATGCCCTTACTAAAGATCTGATTCCCGACGTGCTTATTTTTTATAAAGCCGTAAACTATGCTTTGAGTTATGGCGAATTTTTCAGCTTGAAAGACGTAATCTCAGCCAAAGAATTGTTGAAATCAGGCCAGCAGCGCGCTATGGATCTACTTGCAGGAATCGCGCCATGGACAACCGCCAAGGGAGAAGTAATAAGAGGTTATATTTCCCGGATAGATAGCTCCGTTCAACCATATGGCCTTAGCATACCCGAAAATTACGATAGTGGTGGGAATGGATTCCGACTCTCGCTTTGGTTTCATGGAAGAGGTGAAAACTTGTCGGAGGTTAATTTTATAGCGAACGGGAAGGGATTTTTTCCGAAGATGCCCGCCATGAAAAATACGATTATGCTATATCCGTACGGGAGATATTGTAATGGTTTTAAATTTGCGGGGGAAGTAGATGTGCAAGAAGCCATGGAAAGCATGAAAAAGCATTACAAAATCAATGAAAATGAAATATTCAACAGGGGATTTTCTATGGGGGGAGCTGCTGTTTGGCAATTTGCTGTCCATTATCCGGATTTGTGGCTTGCGGCCAATCCAGGCGCAGGATTTGCAGAAACAACCGAATTTTTGTTGTTAGATAAAGACACACTTCGGCCTGCCTGGTACGAACAGAAACTATTGCATTTGTACGACTGTACAGATTATGCAAGTAACCTTTTCAATCTTCCTGTCGTCGCATATAATGGGGATAAAGATCTGCAGAAACAGGCCGCTGATATTATGGAAAAGACAATGAGAAAAGAAGGTATTTCACTTCCGCGCATAATTGGCTTTAATACAGGTCACGCATATGAACCGTCGGCTGCCAGAGCAGTAGACAGTTTTCTTGAAATACAAGCTATTAAAGGAAAAGCAAAAGTTCCAGCGAAGCTGCACTTTACAACTTATACGCTCAAGTATAACAAAATGTACTGGTTGACTTTGGACGCACTCAGCAAACATTGGCAGAAGGCACGGCTGGATGGTTCTATTATTGATCAAACCATATGCCTACAAACCCGGAATATAACTGCCTTTAGCATCGATGTTATTAAAGTGTCCGGTTTGATTGACATTACAAAACCATTCTTCGTAAAAATAAATGGCGCTTCTATTAGCATCAAACCTTATGCAAATAGTAATTACTTACATTTTCATTTGGAACAAAACCGATGGCTATCAGGAGGCATAAAACAGCTGTCAGTAAAAAAACATAATCTGCAGGGTCCGATTGATGACGCGTTTATGTCTTCTTTTATTATAGTGAAGCCCAGTGGTCAAAGCAGCAATAAATTATTTGACAGTTGGTCAAGGTCAGAGATGGACAGGTTCATCATTCAATGGCGAAGACAATTTCGCGGAGATGCAATAATAAAAAACGATGTTGATATCAAAAAAAGCGACTTAACTGCAAATCTAATTGTATTCGGGGATGGAGAGAGTAACAAATTTCTTGCAACAGTTAAAAAAAAATTACCCATTTCATGGAATTCAAATGTTATCCAGGTAGGCAACACAAGATTTAGTTCAAAAACACATGGATTGATAATGATCTATCCGAACCCTTTGAATCCGGAAAAATATATAGTCGTTAATAGCGGTTTTACCTTCAGGGAAAAATCATTTCTCAACAATGCAAGGCAAATTCCCATGTTACCAGATTGGGCGATTATTAATCTAAATTCACCCTCCGGCCCTGCGTACCCGGGCAATGTAACCATGGCAGGTTTTTTTGGAGAGCATTGGGAGATTAAATAACTTAAATGCAAAGGCTTACGAATGTGGCCCATTTTCAATCCGCAGCAATGAAAAGGCTCTGAAAGGCCGAAGACATCTATGGAAAAAATATCAGGATCGCCAACGGTTTGCTTGAAAGGCTTAGAACGGCTACATTCAGCGATGCTTCTTAATGCCGAGCTTAAAGGTGATGCCCGTTTTTACGGGCTCGTCCTTATCAGCAAATATACTATTACAGAATCATTCCAGTGATAAACCATTGTTATGGCCTTAATGTAGTTTATTCAGCTTCAAAAGTAAATAATGAAGATTTATTAGCTTTAATGTAAAAGATCTTGAGAATGCATCACTGCTTTTAACTGGCAAATTCATGACGCCGGCCGCGCCCCTGAAATTGCGTTTCTTAAATAGATGTGTATAAAAGATTGGTGAATTGTTAAAACATTCATCAATTTCACAAGTACAATATTAAATTTTTCGCAACAATGGAATTTTTTTGTTTAATAAGACAGGTTTGCGGTTTCCATTCTTCCTCCTATCGTAGCGGTGCCGCCTCTATGATTTTAGACAATGGCAGCGACATGGACAGGCTCGTTAATAATCTCAACCTGCCGGCTTTCATCTATAAAATGTAATAAATAAAAAAACAGCCAATCACTATCCGCAGGTAACACGTGAAGAAAAGGGTTTAGATATCCAAAATATCAAACAAAAAATAACTATTCGCGTAAGGGGAACAAAAATATCTTAGTAGCAAACCACTTGTTTTCAATCCACCGTTTCACGTGCGATCCGTTCTCAACACCGGTAAGAACCTGCTGATGGCATGAACCAGAAACAAATAAAATAAAAGCGTATCAAATAAGATAATCATGAAAACTGGCGATTTTGACAAGTAAGAAAAAATCAGTTTTTTAGGTAAAGCAACTTCTTCAAAGGAAATGGAAAGCAGGCTTAGGCGCTACTTAAAAATTGAATGATTTAGATAGCCGACTGCTTAAAATTTTTTTTAAAATTAATCATTTCATTGCAATTCTTGTATTTTACTTAAATCCCCTGTAAAGTTGTCATATTAACCTACCTTAATAACTATCAATAAAAAAGTTTATAAAGTCCTAAATTGAAACCGCTCCGCTTGCAATGGATAGCCTGGTAAATCATAGATCTGGTCGTGGGGAAATATGTTTAATCCAAGTCGTAGAAAAGGTGCTTGAAAGTGGTTTTTTAGGGGTACACCGGTGGTAATATTTCAAGGTTTGGTATTACATGCAAATGCCGAACAGCATCATTTCAATCATTATATAAGTTTAGTTTTTTGGTGAATTAATCGTAGTTGATATCGATGCGGCCTAAGGAAAATATCCATCGTATCATGTGGCAGTGGGATTGAAAAAAAATATCACCCTGTGTCCATTGGCTGAGCATTTGCAATATCGCCTGCTTAAGGCAAAAAAGTTTTGCCGAAACCATGCAGGTGAACACTCAGTAGCGCTGGGATAAATGGAACGCTTTATCGCCAGGGGGATGAAAAATATCGCGGCAACTGCATCGGGCCCTAAACCGCCATCCGGACTCTTGGATATCAACTGGAGACCTTTGCTGCAAACACCGGCTTTTCCCTAATACCTGGGTGGGCATGCCTCTATATTGACCACCCTAGCCACCATTCCACCCATTATTTCGGTGACCATTTTCATTAAACAGAAAGCTTGGATGTATGCTACGGATTGCCACAGCGCAGTCTTGCCTCGTTTAACCAGGCTGCTGCTAAGCAGGTATTTCCCGCCTCTATACTCGTATTCATTTTATGGATGCTATCGACAATGGACGTACACAGGGTCTGTGCGTGGGTAAATGGGTATTGAAAAAAATAACCGCGAAGAAGTAATAATACCTACGCGACTGAAATCCCACAAAAAAAAGACAGCCCTGAAGCTGTCTTTTTTGAGATTATTACTGACCGGCAAACGCACGTATTTATATAACGCATACGAATGGACTTCCTCTGTATTCGTTAATTTGTCTGCGCATACAGTGGATTTTTCGTTATTGCCTTTGTTGTGGTGAATAGCCGACAGCAAATCATATAAATCCTTGAGTACTAGTTTATTTTTGCCTTTTAATTTTACCTGACTCACCAGGATGGCGCCGATTCTTTCAAAATATGGAATGGCCACATCGAATTTTATCTTGCCCGAGGTTTCAGCTCCATTACCTTTTTAATGTTGGTCTCTACTTTTATAAAGGTTTCAGCAGAATTAGCAGGCCTATCAATTCCATCGAGAAATTGTATATTACCTGATTATCAGATAGATTTTTTAGCAGGCATTTTTTCATATTTGTCGTATAGGTTTCTTTATTACTGCTGTTCCCTATGATTTCCATTTCTGAATTATCAAATGTCATTTTCTGCGGATAGATTCACGTCCCAGGGTAAAATATTTTATACAGGATAAATCGTTTCTGTCCAAAGTCGCATATTTATTTATCCCACCATACATGTGTAGTAAGAAAATCGCCGTTTGCTAATGCAGAACGGGCCGCTGCATAGTTATCTGGGTTGCTAGCTGACTCCCCCGGAGGGTAAGGAAATCTTCGTGGTATAGTACCTGAAGTCACATTATTCGGAAAATTGACGGGTGTCAACTCAGGAAAACCTGTTCTTCTCCAATTAGACCATGATTCATAAAAGTCAAGCATGCTAATTGTCAGGATCCAATACTGCGTATTAATCTGTTTCAGACCTGTAGCCGGATTAAACGGGTGAGCGGTAACATAAGCATCTGCATCACCAGAGGATATTGTGGCGCCTGCATCGTATTGCTTTAAATACGTAATAGCAGACTTTACACCATTTTTATAATGTGTACTGGCATCACCGCCAACTCCAAACCTTTGTGCAGCATCGGCCAATAACAACTCCGATTCTGCATAGGTTAATATAAAAGTGGGTGCATTCCTCTTTGTAATATATGGGCTAGGTGATGAGTAATCCGGGAAGCTAGTATAGCTTGGGTCCTGAGTTATAGTATGCCCCGCGGTACCGAAATCAAGGCCGTTTGGCTGACCTTTTTGTACAGATGCAGTGAACACAGGATTGGGATTCGGTGTTTTTGTTGCATCATTGGCATAGAGTTTTGTACACGCCATCACGCTCAGGCGCGGATCATTATTGCTTTTAAGGTTATCAATAAAGGTGTTTGACCATTTTACATAATACGGTTCCTGGCCGCCATCGCCTAACAGTACCTGACTATTGCGGTTCGTGGTAACTCGGCCACCATTTGCATCGCCACCAACGAAAGCATCGTCACCTTCTTCCAATGTTTTACCACTCACCTGACTAATTATCGTTTTAGCTTTCGTCGGGTCAACTTTGGTCAGACGCATGGCTAGTCTTAACAACAACGAATTACCAAATTTTCTCCATTTGTTCACATCCCCTTTATAGATAGCATCTCCTTTTGGTATATCGCCAGCAACATCAAGGCTTGCTGTAGCCTCAGTAACCTGGACAATCAGGTCGTTATAAATATTCTGTTGTGTATCATATTTAGGATAAAATATTTTATTGTAATAGCCTAATTCAGCTTCTGAGTAAGGCACATCTCCATAGAGATCCGTAATTCTTTCAAATACCAGGGCCCTAAAAATTCGTGCGATGGCGTTAAGGTTTTTATACTGGGGCTTGTCTTTCGTTGATTCTACAATATCTACGATAGGCTTAGCCTGCTCAGGATAAGCAACATCCCAGTAAGCAGAAGCGTAAGGCGAATTCAACAAATATTTGTCGCCGGCCCAGTAACCCAGTACAGTTGAAAAACCCTGCATGAAAACAGAGCAATAAATCAGGTTACTGCGCCATGTCTCATAAGCGAATCCGCTACTTCCCGTATAGGCAAGTTGCGCCGCTGTAAGCAGGTAATTAGGGTCGAAATTCCCTTGGTTATAGGAAGCAGGATTTGTGTTTCGGTCCACAAATTGTTTTGTACAACCAGTAGAAAGTAAGATGCCTGCACAAAGAAATACGATTTGTTTAACTATATTTTTTTTCATGTTTATTTAGATCAAAATTTAACACTTAGATTTAAGCCATAGGTACGCGTTGTAGGCATACCACCCGATTCAATACCTGTTGCAAAAACAGAATAACTTGATTCCGGATCAATATTATCTGTTCTTTTCTTAAGATAAAAGAGATTGCGTCCGACTGCGCTGAGTGTGATGTCCTTGATAGCACCTCCTAAAAGATTACCAGGAAATGTATATCCAAGCGTAATCGATCGTAATTTGATAAAGCTGGCATCCTGTACAAATAAACCTGCATTGTTATTTGCAAGATTGTTATAATAGGTGGCGGCGTTTATTGGTCGTGCGACTGTACCAAAATTCCCAGTACGATTAACCAGGGTAGCTTCATGCAAACCAAAGACATAACCAAAATAATCTGAGGTGGAAAATATTTTGCCGCCCCATTTTCCGTCTATCAGCACTGAAAGGCTAAATTTTTTATAAGTAAAGATATTGCTGAAACCAGCGATCCATTTTGCAAAGGCAGATCCATACGCCTTCAACGGGCCGCTTATAGGCAGGTTAGTATTCGGATCAACCACAACTTTACCACTGTTATCAAAGGCAAAATCAGCCGCCACCACCTGGTTTGCAGGCAGGCCGACAATTTGTTCGGTATAACCTACGCCACTACGCGATTGAGCAATGAGCAGTCTGTCTGTCCCTGTGGCCAACGACAATACCTTACTACTGTTTACAGAACCGTTGAAGCTTGCTGTCCATGAAAATGTTTTGCTTTTAAAGGGTGAGCCGTTTATTAAAAGTTCAAATCCTTTATTTTGCAGCCTGCCAATATTCAATACCGCTGCCCCATAGCCGGAGGTAATGGAGACAGGGGCCGATACGATTTCATCTTTGGATTTCTTGCTATAAAACGCGACATCAATACTCAATCTATTCTTTAGGAACCCGATTTCTGCACCAACTTCAAATTCCGATGCATAAGATGCGACAAGTGCATTATTAGGAATAGCATAGTTTAAAATGCTGCCCAGCGGTAGACCGTTTAACGTAGCACTGCTCAATGTATAGTTCAGCTGCGTTTGGAAAGGAGTTGTCGCCTGACCTACGCCAGCATATCCGGCCCTTAATTTACCATTGGCTAACCATGAGGGATGCCACAATTCAGAGAATAGAAAAGAACCGCTGACTGAAGGAAAAAACTTACTTAAATGGTTGTCTTTTCCAGGTGTAGCTAAGGTAGAAAACCAGTCGGTCCGCCCGGTGCCGGTTAAATATAAAAGGCTTTTATAGGCTAATTCCAAAGTACCATAAACGGCTTGAGTTTCAAGATCGCCTGGATAATAGCTAACAGATTTATTACTTATTGCATTGGTTAAATTATATATGAAAGGAACCGCGAAATTATCTCCACTGTTTACAATGGATTCTACTTTTGTTCTGCGATAGCTTACCCCCGCGTTAGGAGTAACGGTAAAATTGCTGTTTAATTTGAAAGGCCTGCCAACCAACACATCGGCACTAATGTCCTTCACATTTGTAGATTCCTCCGATATCGTACCATTTGGCCGGTATGCGGTGCCAGTAGGTATTACATTAGTGATACGATCATTGTATGAGTCGCTGCCAATTCGCCCCTGTATAAAGGCGCCGTTATTAAAGTTATACCGCAAACTTGCATTCGCAAGTAAACGGGTTCGGTTGGTATTATTTATAAAGTTGTAAGCTGCAAACCATGGGTTAGTAGAGAAGGTATTTGCGGTGTAACCAAGCTCGTTACCGTTGGACAGCGTACCCTGACCGGCTCCCTTCAAGTTGTTGATATCAATGCTCGAAGGTAAAAACCAGGCGTTAAAGTTTGAATTGCCGGCAAAATCACCTACATACGGACGATCTTTAGCCTGCTCTAAAATATAATTAACCCTTGCATTTACAACCAAATGTTTGCTGATGTTGTAACTTCCGTTCAGGTCAAACGATTGTCTGTTTAGGGCTGAATTGGACACAACAGCTGTATTGCGCATATCACTGGCAGATAAACGGACTGACCCACCCTCAAACAATTTATTGAATGCAACAGTATTTGTTAGTGTATTTCCTGTACGGTAAAATTTATTGAGGTTGTCTTTTTGCGCAACATAGGGTCTTGAAACACTATCGAATTGGATATGATTTGTTCCGTCAAGCAGACCGCCATAACTTGACTGGCCAGACTGGAAAGCTTCCTGCTGTGATGCAGGAGCTTTATCATTCGAACCCTGACCATACTGATATTGCCAATGGGTAGGATCAATGATATGTTCACCCACATAATTTGAATTGATCTCTACGCTATTGCTTTTTGCCGTTTTTGTTGTAATCAGAATAACACCCGCTTTTGCACGTGAACCGTAAAGCGCAGCTGCGGCTGCACCTTTCAACACAGAAATGCTTTCGATATCATCAGGATTGATGTTGGCAATTGCATCGCCGTTATCTGCCGCATTATCATATTGGCTGCCCTCATTGTTTCTTGGTTTTGTGGAGACATAAGAAGCCGTACCGCCCGGCTGGCTTTCAATGGGTATGCCATTGATTACGTAAAGGGGCTGGTTGGTTTGCGAAAGACTGGATACGCCTCGGATAAGAATATTTGAAGAGGCACCCGGCCCTCCTGACATTGATGTAACGTTTAACCCTGCGACTTTCCCGACAAGCGAATTAACAAAGCTCGGCTCTCGTGATATGGTTAGATCTTCACCTTTGACTTCGGTCACAGAATATCCAAGCGAACGGCGATCTTTTTTTATACCCAAGGCAGTTACCACAATTTCCCCAAGTTGTTTTGATTCTTCCGTTAGTGCTACAGTAATATCGGCAAGCGTTGTAACTTTAAATTCAACTTTGTTATATCCTACAAAAGTGAACACTAGGATATCTCCGGGTTGGGCATCGATCGTAAAAGATCCGGCAATATCGGTCTGCCCTCCCCTTTTGGTACCTTTTTTCAGAACGCTTACCCCGGATAAAGGTTGACCAGATATATCTCTGACGATACCTTTAACCGGATATGGCAGGAATGCAGGCAATGTTTTAGGCTTCACATTGATGAAATTTCCCTCTATGGTAAAAGTCAACGGCTGATTACTAAAAATTACTGTCAATACGTCCTGCAGACTAACATTTTTCTTATCTATTGTTACAGGTGTTGCATTTGTGAGCATGTCGCTGGTAACAATAAAACTGAATCCACTTTGCCTGCTTATTTTTTTAAAAACACTCGCCAGGGAAGCTTTTTTTTCCGACAAGGATATCTTTTGCGAGAAGCCATTAGCGCTTACTTGAAGGGAGGTAGCCACTAGAATTAGTAGTTTTAATCGCATAATTAACAGTATCTTGTGGAATTGTCGATGACGCACGACCCGTTTTGCAGTACAATTTTTATACATTTGTTAGCTGGTTTACATTAGGTTGATAGGACGCAAATTATATTGACTTAAGCCAGTTTGCCGGTGGTGTTGCAAGCACTACCGGCCCTTTTTACAGGGAACTATTGGCTAAAAGTTGCTAGGTTACCACTATTTTTTTTCCGTAAATTTTAAAATGAATAGTTTTGGTTGACTCCAATATTTTCAACACTTCTCTGATATCCGAATATTTAGATATTCTTGCTGTGTATTTAACGGTATTTGCAGGATTTTGGAATTCTACATTTACATCAAACCAACGCGAAATTTCACGCATTACAGATTGAATATCTCGGTTGTCAAACTCCAGAAAACCATTTTTCCAGGCCACCGCAGCCTCTACATCTGTTTGTTTGACATACGTCTGCTTTGCATTTATCGTTAATTGCTGGCCAGGCTTCAAAATTGATTTTTTACCTCCTGCTAGAATACGTATGGAACCTTCAACAAGCGTTGTTTTTACAGATGCTTCGTTGCCGTAGGAATTGATATTAAAATGAGTTCCTAATACTTCCACTACTTGGCCTTTAGAAATAACTTTGAAAGGTTTAGCCGCATCATGCACTACTTCAAAATACGCCTCCCCATCCAACTCTACAACCCGCTCATTACCTCGAAAGGTTGTTGGATAGCGTAGCCGGGATGCTGCATTTAGAAAAGCGCGGCTGCCATCCGTAAACTCAATCTGATACTGACCGCCATTAGGGGTATTCAATACGTTATAGCTTGCGGCGTCACTGGCTAAAGTGGTTTGATGGGCAATATTTTGATAAAAAATACGGCCATTAGTTAAATTTTGAATACTTGCATCCGGTTCTGACGCAACCTTTCCAACTTTTCCCTCGCTTAATAGGACCTGACGTCCGTCATTTAACGTAAGCGTGGCTCTGTTATAATTAGAAAAGGCATTGAAGCCACGATTTTCAGCGATTTGGGGCTTAATGATTGCCTTTTGATAAAATGAATGAAATCCCGCTGTGAATACAATTATCAAAATAGCCGCGGCTGCTGTGAACCGGATAAATAAACGACTTTTATTTACGTTTTTAGGTCGCTCGTCTATTTGTTGACGAATACGGCTGTGAATTTTTTTATTGATTTCTTCCGCATTGCCTTGTTCTGCACTATTCCAAACATCAGAAGTTTGAAACTTTGCGAACCATGTATTGTAAAGAAGTATATCCTTATCGGTTGCTTCACCGCTTCTGATACGTTCCAGAAGACCTAAAAACTCTTTTTTGTCCATATTTGTTCAGCCGTTAAAAACGCTTTCACTAATAAGGCGAACAAAAAGGTCTCACCCCCCAAGAATCCCGAAAAAATATTTGGGAGGTGAAAATATTTACCGGCTGACGTGCAAATGCAGGCTTAGAATTACTAGAAAACCATCGAAAACTTTTGAATGCCAGCTCTGAGTTTTTTCAATACAATAGTCATCTGATTCTCTACTGTTTTTTCTGTTATTTGTAGCTTAACTGCAATCTCTCTATTTGAAAGCTGTTCATTTCTGCTTAATTCAAATATAAGCCGTGCTCGTTCAGGTAAAGCAGCACTTAACTGAGCGACCGCCGCTTTTAATTCTTTGAATTCCAATGGTTCTTCTTTGGTTATCAAATTGTCCATGTCAAGACTATGGAGATTTACCAAACATGCCGCCCGGACTCTTTTACTGCGCAATATATCGATCATCTTATATTTTACGGCGGAACGCATATAAATAGCAGGTGAACGCATATCCAGGCTCAATCTGTGTTCCCAAATCCAAACAAAAACAACCTGGATAATTTCTATACAGTTGTCTTTATCACGCAAAACGTTCCATGCCATTTGGTAAAGTGATTGCCAATGTCGTCTGTACAGTTCGTCAAAAGCTATACGATCATCCGACCTCAAAAAGCCAATCAACTCCTGGTCTGAATATTTACTGTATCGATCTTTATTGGTTTGTGCTTTATTATTGGTGGTTAACATTTTCACCCGGTTAAATAGCTGTTATAAACATGTATACGATAATCCTCAGTTGGAAATATAATAAAATTAAAATTATTATCAACATTTTTTTATGCCAATAGAAATTTAATTATTTCTAAAGTTGAAGACCAACTCCTCAACTAGTGTGATGAATATTAAGTTAAGTTAGTATATTTGTTGAAAAGTTATTGATGG
>CAXTMV010000152.1:0-3499 GCA_964245425.1 uncultured Flavihumibacter sp.
ATTTATGATATATATATATGCCTACTGAAAAGCAATTGACCAGTAAGGCCAATATGATGAACTGGTTAAACCGGATCACTTTTTTTTCCTGGTCGCGGGAAATACCTTCATTTATGCCGGTGTAAATAATATCCTGATAAATTGACCAGGCAATATGTAATAATTTTTGCTTCATAGAGTTATTAGAAGGGTATTTTTCTTGTTTCGGCGAAAATATCCTGCTTTATAACGAAAAACCTGAACATCTATTTTCCTATGAGAAGCGAAACTTTACCTAAAGAGTTCATTTTTAATGAAAAAATAGACAAAGACACGCTTTATGGTCTTTATGCCGATGATTTTGCCTACATAGAAGAGATGTTCGCTACTACCATACGTCATTTTGATGCCGACCTCGACGCGCTTGAACTGGCATATGAAACCGATCAGCCGGATGATCTGAAAAGATCGGTACATAAAATAAAGCCCACTTTCGGATACACCGGGCTGTTGCAGGTGGAAGCTGCCTGTAAACAATTTGAAGACCAGTGCGCCAACATACACTCAGTTAAAAACATTACCAAAGAGTACCTACATATTAAAAATTCGCTGCTGGACGCCAGGGACATCATTCAAAATGAATACTTGCGGCTGAAAGCCTTTAATGCCAAACCACTATGAACCTATCCTGTATTATTGTAGAAGACCTGCAGGTTGCTGCAGATTACCTGAACCGCTGCTGCGAAAAAAGCGGGCAGCTAACCGTAAAAGGACATTTTTCAAATGTACCTGAAGCCTTGCAGTTCCTGAACAGCAATGTGGTAGATTTGATCTTCCTGGATGTTGAGATGCCTGGCGCCACCGGCTTTGATCTGCTGGACCAGATATCTTATTCACCCAGGGTGATTCTTACCACTTCCAAACCAGAATATGCATTCGATGCCTTTGAATACAATGTAACTGATTTTCTGAAAAAACCATTTACCTACCAGCGCTTCCAGGATGCACTTAAAAAAATACCACCCGCAGCGGCAGAAGTAACGGAGAACACCATTACAGAAACCGGCATAGATCATATCTTCATCAAATCCGATGGTAAACTGATCCGCCTGAACAATGAAGACATTCTTTATATAGAAAGCATGGGCGATTACGTGAAATTTGTGACAGGCGAAAAAAAATACATCACCCACAACACCATCAAAAACCTGGAAGAAAAAGTAAGCAAACAAAGCTTTATTAAAGTACACCGTTCTTATATCATCAACATTGATAAAATAAGCAATATCCGCGAGAATGGCCTGTTCATCAGCGGCAAGGAAATCCCCATCAGCAAAGCACATAAACAGGAGGTACTGAAAAGGCTGAACATCATCTAAGTCTCCCGAAGCTGCCTACTTGCCGCAGATCCTGTTCCCTGCCAGCACAGGTTATCCGCCTTTTTATGCCAAAAAACGAATCCGCCTGCCTGTTTATCGAAAAAACTATAAGATAAAAGCACAAAGGATCATCTTTACACTGTTAACGCAACAATATCTTCCGAACAGCCGCCAACCATCCACTTCCTGACAAGCCAGCTCCAATCCTTTAAAAATCAGTTTACGTCCAATCCTTCGTCCATTTCCCCTGAATACCATTTCGCTGATATCCGGTAAAGCCGCCTTCCCTATCTTTTGAAAACAACCTGTCCAGTCATCCGTCCATAACCCCATTTCAGCACCAAATTCCATCTATGTAAAAATTATCTACCCTCTCAAAAAAATTAAAAGTCAACATACAAAAATCAAACAACCTTTGCCGGAATATTGACCAGCAAAAGTCTTTGATTTTTGTATATTGACTTTTGACTTTACATTTTGCATCTATTTTCAATCAACCCATTTCCACTTCCTGGTGCAGCGCAGGAATCCTTACATTGGCAAAACCTTGTTCCTGCAGCCTTTGTTGAAAAGCCTGCTGCACCGGATATTCACCATGCACCAGGAATAATTTTTTTATGGATTTTGCCTCCTGGCAGGACAGAAAATGGATAAGATCATTATAATCGCCATGCGCGCTCATGCTCCTGATAGCGCCAACAGCTGCATGCACTTCATGCTGTACACCATAAATACTCACTTCTTTTGCACCGGCCAGCAACCTTCCGCCAAGCGAATGCGGCTCACAGTAACCGGTCATTAAAATAGTATTGCGGCTGTTTTCAATACTATTGCTGATATGGTGCTTTACACGGCCGGCATCGGCCATGCCGCTCGCTGAAATAATAACGCAGGGGGCGTTGTAATAATTCAACGATTTTGATTCACCCACAGTTTTGATATACCGCAGTCCTTTAAATCCGAAAGGGTCGTTATCCCGCTCCATTACCTGCTGAATATTGGCGTTGAAATAGCAGGGATAGTTTTTCATTACCTGCGTTGCTTCCACGCTCAGCGGACTGTCTACAAAATAGGCCACCGGGGGCAGCCTGTTTTCCAGTTCCAGCTGGTTAAGCGTAAACAACAATTCCTGCGTTCGGCCAACACTGAATGCGGGCATAATCAGCTTGCCCTTTTTTTTCAGGCAGGTATTTACTATCCAGTCTAGTAACTGGTCGGGCGTGGAAGTATTGTCATCGTGCAGGCTATTGCCATAAGTAGATTCTATCAATACATAATCAGCCTGCGAAAAAACTTCCGGTGATCGGAGTATCACATCGCCATACCTGCCAACATCGCCGCTGAAACTTAGCCGGGTAGTCTGTCCGTTCTCTATAATTCTTAGGTGCACGGCTGCACTGCCAATGATATGCCCGGCATCTGTGTACTGAACGGCTACCTGCCCGTCTATGGCAAACCAATTGCCGTATTCCACAGCATAAAAATGTTCAAAACAGGCTTTGGCATCTTCCATCGTATACAACGGGTCTATAGGAGATTGCCCGTTGGCTGCCCGTCTCTTATTGGAAAACTTAACATCTTCTTCCTGTATTTCCGCCGAATCGAGCAATAATAGCTGCGCCAGTTCTTTTGTGGCGGGCGTACAGAAAATTTTTCCCCTGAAACCATCTTTGACCAGTTTTGGTATCAGCCCGCTGTGATCTATGTGCGCGTGCGACAACAGCAGGAAGTCGACCGAAGCCGGGTCAAACCCCCAATTGCGGTTAAGGATATCCGTTTGCTGTCCCATACCCTGGAACAGGCCGCAGTCCAGCAGGTATTTCTTTCCGTTGGCGAGCGTAAGCAGGTGTTTGGAACCGGTAACGGTGCGGGCAGCACCATGAAAAGCAATCTTCATACCCAATACCCCGCGGGGATTTTTGTTTTAATGAAAAAATTTATTTTCGGCATTGCTGCCTGAAGCGAACAGTAATCACCGGGGGCCTCGCTACTATTGTTTTGCTTTAAAAGACCAGGTAATATAAAATTCCGCAATCTTATCGCCGGTTTCATTCAGCCCAACCGAACTGGCCGTAAACACCTGTGGCGACTGGTTGCTGATGGCCGTTTCAATGGCGGCTTTCAGTTGCGCACCATTACTG
>CAXTMV010000152.1:3509-13417 GCA_964245425.1 uncultured Flavihumibacter sp.
AGTTTTACCACCAGCATAGATACGCCCGGTTTTCTTTTATGCACGTGCATCATGGCCAGTGAACCGGTACTCCGCTCTGCAGCCATGGCCAGGCAGGCAAAATAGGTTGAATTGAAAGGGTTCTGCGAAAACCATTTGTAAGGAATGGAAACAACGCTACTGTTTTCATTGATATCTTTCAACCGAACGCCACTGAAAAAGGCAGCGGGCAACTTAAAAAAAAGAAACATCCTGAATTTAAGCGGATGTTTCATCAGTTGTATAAACTCATTTGTGGCGGCAGACCTATAGAGCAGCTGTTCATCCATACAGTAACTATTAATGCTTATCGATCTCTACGATGCAGGCAACCACATCATTATCGCTGCCGCTGGTACTGAACTGCATGGTTCCTTTTCCGCTGTTCTGGAACCGCACTGTTTTGATCAGCTGGCTGCCCAGCGCGGCGTTCAGACGGGCGGCATAATCCTGCTGCGGGTTCTGGCTAACCTGTTGGTTTAGCCGGTACCAGTCCAATTGTTTCTTACTAACTACCACCGCCATCATATCGCGGGTTCCGATGCTATCAGCGGTCAGGCTCTTATCTCTGGGAAACTGGCGGTAACCTGCAATGCCACAGAATGGTGCGTATTTCGTTTTAGTGGGGTCTTCTTTTGTTGGATAAGGGAAAAGCGTGTAGCTGGACCCGTCAACATCTTTTCCAAACACATATATATAACATTCCGCAGTGTTCTTCACTTCCATTTTAAATTTGCTGCCTTTTTGCAGTGGTGTGGTGGTAATAAATTTGTTATCCCCGTTAGATCGTAAAGAAATATAGCCCTTGTTTACCAGTTTTTTATTGTCGAATGCAATCTGTACCAGGCCTATCTCGCATTCAAATGCCTGGTTAGCGGCTGCGCCTACCCGTTGCATTGGCTCAAGCCCGTAAGCCTCGCGCACAAAATGCCTGAAATCGCCATATCGCACCCAGGCAAAACCGTTATTGCCCCATTCCGGGCCCCAGCTGTTCATTAACAGAAAGGCGCCGCCGTATTTTTTATCATCATACCCACATACGCACATGGCATGCCCGCCAAAGCCCTGCATGCTTTGGTCGCCAGGAGCGGGTTGCCAAAGATCTTTGCCCATCATATCCTGCATAAAACTGGGCCCTACCATCATACCAATGGCCACTGGTGCGCCCTGCGACAGGTTCTGCCTGATCGCATTCAGGTCAATCACATCTGTGCGATCGCCCATGCTCAGCCGGTTGAATCCGCGCATTTTAAATTGCGATGCCTGTTGTTTCAGATCAGGGCCGGGTTGGTTGCTGCAATCCTGGTCTGAATAAGGGAAATCTTTATATGGCAGCGAACCCTGCTTGGTCATATATTCCATCGCCCTTTCAATATAGGATCCTTCGCAACCATCCAGCCCTATCTGGTTATATAAAAAAGAGGGGCTGAATTTTACATTTTCACCGGGCTCGCCGGTGCGGGCAGATTCCAGTATCGACCTGGCGGCATACGCACTGCTCCAGGCAACACAACTGCCCTGCTTTCCCTGGTTGCCCACAGCAGGGGCATATTTCTGCAGGCTGGCGCTCTCTGGCAGGGGATTCTTGGTATTGTCTTCCAACAGCGGCTCGTAGATATTTGCTTTGCCAAATTGCCGTGGGTCAAGCATACCGCCGGTAGCCAGCTGTCCAATCTTACTCACTACGCTGCCGCCACCCGTGTTACAACTCCTGCCGAAAAAAAAATAGGCTGCTGCGCCGATGATCAATATGACAATTCCCGTCTTACTGCGAAACAGGCCGAACAGCAATGGCAACAGGGTTAACAGGCCACTGCCACCACCAAAGCCGCCACCTCCGCCCCCGCTATTGCTGTCATCATTGCTTTGTGGTTGATCGTCCTGCGGATAGTAGGTCATTCTTATGGCCATACAGAAATTTTTTAGCCGTTAATATACTATACAAGTTAAGAAAATGGCTGATTTTGCGATTTGCCGATTTCGGAATCAGCTTTGGACAAAACAAATCACAGAATCGCACAATCAAAAAATGATTTGCGCTGGTATCAGTGCGCACTGTCCATTTCAACGATATTCTTCATCAGGTCATTCAGCCCGTCCCGTCTGCGGATAAGATGGGCTTTGCCATCTTTTACCAGGACCTCTGCGGGTTTAAACCGGCTGTTGTAGTTGGATGCCATTTCAAAACCATAGGCGCCGGCATTTTTAAATACCAGCAAATCCCCTTCCCTGATTTCGGGTAAGGAGCGGTCTTCCGCAAAGGTATCGGTCTCGCAGATATTGCCTACCACATGGTATACTTTTTCTGCTCCGCCGGGGTTGGAAATATTATTGATAACATGGTAAGCGCCGTAAAACATAGGCCGGATAAAATGGTTAAGGCCACTATCTACGCCGGCAAATAATACGGTAGCAGCGTCTTTGATTACATTTACCTTGGTAATAAAATAACCGGCTTCGCTTACCAGAAATTTGCCCGGTTCAAACCATACCTGCATATGGCGGTCGTATTTTTCTTCGAACCATTCCATTTCTTCTGCTACTTTTTTTCCCAGCAGGGATATATCGGTTCCTGCCTCGCCCGGTTTATATGGCACTTTGAAGCCGCCGCCAAAGTCAAAGACCTGCAGCTCCGGAAATTTACCGGCAATGCCAAATAATACCTCGATCCCTTTTGCAAACACTGCTACATCTTTTATTTCGCTGCCGGTATGAATGTGCAGGGCATGAATATGCAGGTTGGTGCGTTTTACCAGCGCCAATACTTTATCTATCTGCTCCAAGGGAATGCCGAATTTACTTTTATCGTGGCCGGTAGAGATCTTAAGGTTGCCACCTGCCATAATATTGGGCCGCAGCCGGATGCCAACCGGGTAATCATGACCGAATTTTTTACCGAATTTTTCCAGGTTCGAAAGGCTGTCGATATTGATGTGTACGCCCAGCCGCTGCGCTGTTTCAATTTCACTGAAATCGATGTTGCTGGAGGTATATAATATATTCCGGGGTTCAAAGCCGGCTTTTACGGCCAGCAGTACTTCATTGATGGAGCTGCAGTCTATGTTGCAGCCGATGCTTTTAATGTACTTCAGTACATTAATATTGGTAAGCGCCTTACAGGCATAAAAAAACCTGGTATCGGATGTTTTAAAAGCGGATTGAAGTATTTTGAATTGTTCCTGTATTCTTTCTGCATGGTACACATAAACCGGCGTTCCAAACTCGCTGGCAACGGCCGTTAACTGTGCTGCTGATAATTGTGCTGGCATAGTTCGCGAATATACTGAAAAGGGTTTGAGGGATGGGGGTTAAGGTATAGGGTTTGGCTAAGTCGCAGACCTTACCCCCTATACCTTACAGCTGATGCCTTATTCCGCCGGGTGGTCATTTTTTTCTTCGTCGCTTTCATTTTCTTCCTTTCCGTTGTCCGGCTGGCCAGGTTCTTCTTCCACGGCTGTAATCAACTCACCGTCGGGGGTAACCGCCAGGAATTTAGCGCTGTCCTCTTCCACCATCATATCGATGCCTGGTTCTTCCGCTTTTGATTCCTGTTCGCCTTCCGATTTATTCAGGTAGGTAGGCTCTACAGCCTGGTCGGCCAGTACTTCTTTTATTTTTGGCAGCTCATCGGCCGAGTTAATACCAAAATAATCCATAAAGGATTTCGACGTATTATAGATGAGCGGTTTACCCGGCAGGTTTTCATTCCGGCCGGTAATGATAACCAGCTCTTTTTCCAGCAAACGCTGCACGGCATAATCGCAGTTTACACCCCTGATGGCCTCTATTTCACTTTTTGTAATGGGTTGTTTATAAGCAATGATGGCCAGTGTTTCCAGCGCCGCAGCAGACAGGCGTTTCAAAAATTTATCGCCATTCAGTTGCGCAATGGTTTTATGAAAATCTTTCTTGGTAAGAAATTGCCAACCGCCACCGCTTTGTCTTATTTCAAAGGGATAGAATTCGCTGCTGTACTTTTCAAGGATCCCTTCAATGGCAGACTCTACCTGGTCAAGCACAATCTTATCTTCCATAAACCCGAAGGCGTTATTGATAAGCTCGGTAATTTCAAGCGAGGTGAGTGCCTTATCGCTGGCAAAAATCACCGCTTCTATATGCGGTATGATATTCCCTATTTCCATATAAGTTTCTGTTAGGCAACAAATCTACTCCTTGGCATGGTTACGGCGGGCAGGCATCATTCTTAATTATCCACAACTTACCCCATGCAAAAACCCCTCCGTCAAGAGGGGTTAACAAATCTTATTTAAAGCATCTGGCAGTAAATCATCCACTTTTTTACGGAACAAAACCGTCCTTCCATTCCAAACAATTCATTAGCACATTCATTACAACATTATCACGTTCCTCCTATCCCTGCAAAGCGGCGGCACCGCTGACAATTTCTGTAAGCTCTGTAGTAATAGCGGCCTGGCGGGCGCGGTTGTAGGATATTTTCAGCGATTTCAACAGCTCGTTGGCATTTTCACTGGCCTTATCCATGGCCGTCATACGGGCACCATGTTCAGAAGCATTGGCATCCAGCACTGCTTTAAACAATTGCGTGTTTAATATTTTAGGCATCAGTTCGGTAAGGATGGCTTCCTTTGACGGTTCAAAAATAAAGTCGTTTTTTTTCTTGTCGCCCGCCATGCCCGCTGCCTTGGGTATGGGTAAAAATCTTTCTACGGCAAAACGCTGGGTGGCAGCATTTTTAAATTCACTGTATACCAGCTCCACCACATCAAATTCCCTGTTTTCGAAAGCCTTTACAGCGGCCTGGGCGCAGGCCTGCACATTTTCAAAGGTCAGGTTCAGAAAAATATCTTTATAGGCGGCATTGGCATGGTAATTTCCTTTCAGGAAAAATTCATATCCTTTTTTCCCGATGTTCCATATATGCACATTGCCTTTCGCAAACTGCGCGGCATATTTTTCATTGATGGTTTGGCGGGTCAGTTTGATGACATTTGAGTTGTACGCACCGGCCAGCCCGCGGTCGCTGGTGATAACAATGAAAAGTATTTTTTCTGCAGGGCGTTCAACAGAAAGTGAACCGCCTGCGGCACCATCGGAGTCGCTTACAATATTACTCAGCATTTCCTGCAGTTTCCTGGCATAGGGCCGCATCTGGGTAATGGCGTCCTGTGCCCGGCGCAATTTTGCCGCGCTCACCATTTTCATGGCCTTGGTTATCTGCTGGGTACTTTGTACCGATTTAATCCTGTTGCGAACCTCTTTTAATGCACCGCTCATGTGGTTGACTGGTTGATTGGTTGAAGGATCGATTCCTGCACTGCGCCGGTCTCCTTTCAGGCCGCAAAGGTATAGGAATGGGGTTAAAATGCAAAGGGCTTTTTAATCAACCTACAGCGGATAATAAAAGATATTCCCCTCCTTGCAAGGAGGCCGCCCGCGCTATTCTTGGATATAAATGCGTCCCGTTCAAGAAAAATAGACAACTGCCTTTAAAGCGTCATTGGTTAACCTGGTTATTGGGGCATTTATTTCTTCCAAAACCATTCACTGGCAGCGCATTTACAACGGCATATTCACCCCGATACTGTTTGGCGCCAGCTGCAGGCCATTCAAAGCTTTGAATAATTTTTTTCCATGCCGGTTATGGGTACTGAACATGGTGGCATCAAACAACAGTAAAAAGACACCTTGCATCAAAATGCTCTTTCCATAACCCTTGTATTTATTATACTTATCCGGATCACTGCTGTTATTCGCTTTCTGAAAGAACCAGGCACTGCCGGCAATATAAGCCATATCCAGCCCGGCGTTGAAAATAAAGGTCTTTTCCGTGGCGGCCTGGCCCTTTACAGAAGCGGCAAAACCCTGGCTGGCATTGCTTTTACGCGCGCCCAGGTAACCCGGCAGGGCAAAACCCATATTTACCGCGCCCCAGATCAGGTTCATCTGGTGAAAATATTTTGCCTGCCCGCCCGCAGCCGCCTGTCCAACAATGCCAGTTACCATATTCAATGCCGACCAGGAACCCAATACCAGGAAACCGGTCTGGTTGATCTGGTACCGCTCTTTGTTAAAAGCCTGTAACGCAGGTTGCGCAAAGGCAGCCATACTGGCCGACAATACTATCAGTATCAGGAAGGAATATTTCATCTTTGCCTGAAAATACGAAAAAAGACAGGCATCGGTTCAGCAGTAAGTGTTTCACCGCATGGGCCGGTTAACAGCTTTCGCGAGCCTACTTTCCCCCGTTTGACCTGCGATTATACCTACGCACGGGCAAAGTCCATCCGTCCAGGCCCGAAAAAGCGCTTTT
Source organism: uncultured Flavihumibacter sp. (assembly GCA_964245425.1). GTDB lineage: Bacteria > Bacteroidota > Bacteroidia > Chitinophagales > Chitinophagaceae > JACMLD01. The sequence continues at coordinate 9,820 of CAXTMV010000152.1, forward strand.
TCTCCCTGTTCTCTTAGCCTACTACCGCCTGATTGCTTACCTTTGCTGCCCTGTCAATTTGGCTACGGAACGGGTTCCGCACCAAATTTGACGAGGAAAAATCCTGGATATCCAAATAATCTTTTAACAAGTGATTTATGATGGGTTTTATTTCAAAACTTTTTGGTGGTAATAAGTCGGAAAAAGACGTAAAACAAATTGAGCCGGTCGTTATAAAAATAAACCAGTTTTTTGACGCTTATCAAACCCTTACCAACGATCAGCTGCGGGGCAAAACGATCGAATTCAAAGATCGTATTAAACAACACCTGGCCGAAATTGACGCAGACATTGCCAGGCTGAAGCTGGATGCCGAAGCCATGCCCGCCAGTGAAATGCAACGCCGCGACAGCGCCTACCAGGAGATTGACAAACTGATAAAAGATCGCGATAAAAAAATTGAGGAGATTCTCAAAGAGATCCTCCCCGAAGCTTTTGCTGTGGTAAAGGAAACCGCCCGCCGTTTTAAAGACAGTACCGAGATCAGGGCTGCGGCCACCCAGCTCGACAAAGACCTCAGCATCAAAAAAACATATATCCGGATAGAAGGCGACCAGGCCATCTACGCAAACAGCTGGCCCGCCGGGGGTGGCACCGTTACCTGGAATATGGTGCATTACGATGTGCAGCTGATCGGCGGCACAGTATTGCATTCCGGTAAAATTTCCGAAATGGCGACCGGTGAAGGTAAAACGCTGGTATCCACCCTGCCGGCTTACCTGAACGCCCTTGCCGGTGAAGGCGTTCACATTGTTACCGTAAATGATTACCTGGCCCGCCGCGACAGTGAATGGAACGGAACCATTTTTGAATGGCTGGGCCTCACCGTAGACTGCATAGACAAACACCAGCCCAACAGCGAAGAACGCCGCAAAGCCTACCAGGCAGATATTACTTACGGCACCAACAATGAATTCGGTTTCGATTACCTGCGCGATAATATGGTGCACACACCCGATGAGATGGTGCAACGCAAACATCATTTTGCCATGGTGGATGAGGTGGACAGTGTATTGATAGACGATGCCCGTACCCCGCTGATCATTTCCGGACCCGTGCCCCGGGGAGACGATCAGCAATACCATGTGCTGAAGACACGTGTATTGCAGTTGTTCGACGCCCAGCGGCAGGTAACCAATAAATTTTTAATTGAAGCAAAGAAAAAATTTGCCGAAGGCAATGACGACCCAAAAGATGGCGGCCTTGCATTGATGCGCGCCTGGCGCGGTCTGCCCAAAAGCAGTGCGCTGATAAAATTTACCAGCGAACCCGGCATCAAAGTAAAATTACAGAAAACAGAAAATTATTACCTGGCAGACCAGCAAAAGGAAATGCCCAAGGTAGACCAGGAACTCTATTTTAATATAGATGAAAAAAATAACCAGGTAGATCTTACGGACAAGGGACTTTCCATGATAACAAAGGGTGGTGAAGATCCCGAGTTCTTTATTCTTCCCGATATCTCTTTACGGCTGGCAGCGCTCGACAAAGATCTGCAGATGGATGCAGATGAAAAACTGCATAAGAAAGAAGCGATATTGAATGAATACGCGGTAAAAGCAGATCGTATTCATACCGTGCAGCAATTACTGAAAGCCTATACCCTTTTTGACAAGGATGTTGAATATGTAGTGATAGACGGACAGGTAAAAATTGTGGATGAACAGACCGGCCGCATCATGGACGGCCGCCGTTACAGTGATGGATTGCACCAGGCCATAGAAGCAAAAGAAAATGTAAAGATTGAAGCCGCCACACAGACGTATGCCACCATTACCCTGCAGAATTATTTCAGGATGTACCATAAATTGGCCGGCATGACCGGTACTGCCGAAACAGAGGCAGCTGAATTGTGGGATATCTACAAACTGGATGTTGTGAACATTCCTACCAATGTGAAAGCCATCCGTATCGACAACCAGGACCTGGTATATAAAACCAAACGAGAGAAATACGGGGCTGTAATAGATGAAATTGAGCGCCTGCGCAATGCCGGCCGGCCGGTGCTGGTGGGCACCACTTCCGTGGAGGTAAGTGAATTGCTCAGCAAGATGCTGAATGGCAAAAAGATCCCGCACAATGTACTCAATGCAAAACAACATGCCCGCGAAGCACAGGTAGTGGCCGAAGCCGGTTTGGCCGGTGCCATCACTATTGCCACCAATATGGCGGGCCGTGGTACAGATATCAAGCTGGGGCCTGGCGTAAAAGAATCCGGTGGCCTGGCCATCGTTGGCACAGAACGCCATGAAAGCCGGCGTGTAGACAGGCAGTTGCGTGGCCGTTCCGGCCGCCAGGGCGACCCGGGTACCACCCAGTTTTATGTTTCGCTGGAAGATGAACTGATGCGTTTATTCGGCAGCGAACGCATCGCCGGTTTAATGGATCGCTTTGGCTACAAAGAGGGAGAAGTGATTCAGCACAGCATGATCACCAAATCTATTGAGCGCGCACAGAAAAAAGTTGAAGAGAATAATTTTGGCATCCGCAAAAGACTGCTTGAATACGATGACGTAATGAACAAGCAGCGCAAAGTGGTCTACGAAAAACGCAACCACGCCCTGTTTGGTGAAAGGCTGGCGCTCGATTTGGATAATTCTTTCTATACGGTGTCAGAAGGCCTGGTCAATTCTTTCCGCGAGCAGGAAGATTTTGAGGGTTTTAAACTGGCCGTCATTGTAAACTTTGGGATGGATACCATCATTACCAAAGAAGAACTGGAAAGGGGCAACGCGGCTGAAACAACCGAGAAATTATACCAGGAAGCCATTGACAATTACCAGCGCAAAATGAAAGAACTGGGCGAAACTTCCATCCCCGTCTTTAAGAATATCCGCGCCACCCAGGGCAACCAGATAGAAAATGTGGTAGTGCCGTTCAGCGATGGACGCAAAGGTATACAGGCACTGGCCAACATGCAAAAAACACTGGACAGCCAGGGAAAAGAGCTGGTTAATGCACTGGAAAAGAACATTACCCTGGTTATCATTGACGATGCCTGGAAAGAACACCTGCGCAGGATGGATGATCTGAAACAAAGTGTACAGACTGCTTACCTTGAACAAAAAGATCCCCTGGTTATTTATAAAGTGGAGGCTTTTGATATTTTCAGGCAGATGGACAGTGAGGTGAACAAAGATATTGTGAGCTTTTTATCGCATTGTGCCATACCAATGGAACAAAACAACCCGGCACCTATAAAAGAAGGACGCGAGCAAAAGACCGATATGAGCCGCCTGTCTGCCAATAAAGAAGCCATAGAAGCGGCCGGGGAAGACTATGCCGCCAATGAAAAAGATTATTATGATCCATCTGCAGGGCCTGCGGTAAAACAGGAACCGGTAAAAGTAGGTCCCAAGATAGGCCGCAATGATCCATGCCCCTGCGGCAGTGGTAAAAAATATAAGAATTGCCATGGCAAGGATGCGGCTTAAGCAGTCGTTTATAAGGCGTAAACTTTTAAAAAATTATAAAAAGCTACAGCGGTTCCGTTGTAGCTTTTTTAATTTTGTTTCGGCTGTAGGGGTGGGTCGCCCTTTTTGGGCGGCTCACCCTTAAC
>CAXTMV010000153.1:0-13406 GCA_964245425.1 uncultured Flavihumibacter sp.
GGATATGAGCGGGCGTTAGAAGAAGCAAAACCTGAAGACGCTGATTTAAAAGTATTATTTACTTCTATGATTGACGAAAGCCGGAAAATAAGGGTAGACCTGGCGGGTGAAGTACAATCACTGGGAGGTGAATATGAAACAGGCACAACCGCTAGTGGGAAATTGTACCGCGCATGGATGGATGTAAAGACAGTCTTTACAGGGCACAATCGTCATGCCGTACTGGCCAATTGCGAGCGGGGAGAAGATGCGGCACAGAGCGCCTATCGTGATGCGCTGGCCGACAATAACATTCCAGGTTATTTGCGCACCATGCTCGAAGCACAAAAACAAATATTGAGGAATTCACACGACAAAATCAAATCGTTGCGTGATGCCACTAAGAATTAAGTAAATGAAATCGTTCGTGTAGAAAGGCCGGGGTTATTCCCGGCCTTTTTATGTTGGCTGTACGCATGTCTGATGGTTGGGTTGATATTCCTGATGTCTTTGGCGGAATGTGTAAATCATCCATATCAATCATCCATTTCAAACCACCACTTTGTCTGTTGCTGATGGCCGATGTGGCGATGCCTGATGGCTTTTTGCAGGGCCATGCAAATCAGCCATCATCAAATCAGCAAGCAGCAATATTTTACCCTATCTTTCCTATTAAAAAACGGCATGACAGGTATACGAGCTGTGCTTTTTTCCGTATCGATCTTTTGCCTGGCTGCCTGCACCGCAGGTAAAAAATCCGGTACGGCTAAAACGAATATGATTGTACCGGGTGGCAGTTGGCCAGATAATAACGGGCACCATGTGCAGGCGCATGGCGGTGGTATCATAAAAGTAAAAAATACCTATTACTGGTATGGTGAAGAAAGATCGCAGGGCCTCGATTCCACCCTGAGCTATGTAAGTTGTTATACCTCGAAAGATTTGACCAACTGGATATTTGCGGGCGATGTGCTGAAGCTGGCCGATCCCGAGCACCTGGGCAGTCACTGGGTGCTGGAAAGGCCAAAAGTGTACCATAACCTGCAGACAAAAAAATATGTGATGTACCTGCACATAGACAATGCCGGCTACAAAACTGCCAGCGTAGCCATTGCCGTTAGCGACCAGCCGGATGGTAATTTTCATTATGTTAAAATGTTCAGGCCGCTGGGACATGAAAGCAGGGATATCGGACAATTTATTGACGATGATGGAACGGCCTACCTGGTCTTTGAAGACCGGCCCTTCGGTTTCAGGATTGCCAGGCTGTCAGCAAATTATATGGAAGTGGAAAAAGAAATGTGCCTGGTAAAAGAACATATGGAAGGCGGTGCCATTGTGCATTATAAAGGATTGTATTATGCGATTGGCTCTGCGCTTACCGGGTGGAAGGCCAACCCGAATAAATATGCTACTGCCCCCTCGCTGGAGGGACCCTGGAGCGATTTCAAAGACATTGCGCCCCCGGCTGCCAATACTTATGGCGCCCAGTCTACTATGATGATTAAGGTAACCGGCACCCAATCTACCACTGTTATTTTTATGGGCGATATCTGGAAGCCACGCACGCAATGGGATTCGCGCTATTGCTGGATGCCGCTTGAAATAGGCGATGGTAAATTATGGCTGCCGGAACCAAAACCCTGGCAACTAAATGTGAAAACCGGCGAGTGGAAATAACATGTCACGGAAGATTTGCCACGCAAAGAAGCAAAGCCTGTAGGTCTTTTTATTGTTGCTTCTTTGTGTGAAACTTTATCAAACAGAAAATATGAACAGAAAATCAGGCAGGCGTGCCTTTCTTTCCAATGCAGTCATGGCCGGTACCGTGGGATTATTGCCTAACACGCTGCTGTCTGCAGCGCAGCAACGCGGGGAAGATAATATGGCTGAGCCGCCACTCGTTTTCTTGTTCCAGGGAGATTCTATTACAGATGGTAACCGCGGCAGAACGGAAGATCCGAATCACATCATGGGGCACGGTTATGCATTTGCGGTAGCCAGCCGGGTGGGTGCCGACTTCCCGGCTTCGGGGTTTACTTTTTACAACAGGGGTGTGAGCGGCAATACCGTTACCGATTTACAAAAACGCTGGCAGAATGATACCATCGCGCTTAAGCCCCATGTGCTAAGCGTATTAATTGGCATTAATGACACCGCGGCGGTGGTTGAAAACCGGCCTGCTGCAAAAAGCGTAACGGATTTTGAAGAAGGTTACCGCCAGTTATTGTCGGATGCAAAAGCAGCCATGCCTGATACGTTGTTTGTGCTGGGGCTGCCTTTTGTTTACCCGGTTGCAGAAAGAAAAGAGCATTGGGAGAAATGGAAAGAAGAAACACAACTACGGGCTGAAAAAGTAAAGCTGCTGGCAAAAGAATTCAATGCCGTACTGGTGGATTATCCTTCGCTGTTCGACAAAGCAGCCACAAAAGCGCCCATAGAATACTGGGTATGGGATGGCATCCATCCCACCGTTCCTGCACATGAATTAATGGCCAGGGAATGGATACTGCAAGCCGGCAACCGGCTGGCTTTTTTAAAAAAATACCGGTAAAATAATATACCAGGCATGACAAAGAGACTTTACCGGATACTGCTTTTACTGATAACCACCCCGGTGGCAAAGGCGCAATTAACGGAAAGCAACAGGGCCCGGCTGAACAATTATAATGTTATCTGGACGAGCCAGAGCCGCAATGCATCCGAATCGATGCCCTGCGGCGGTGGCAGCATTGGTTTAAACGTATGGGTAGAGAACGGGGACGTATTTTTTTATATGGCGGAAAGCGGACTGTTCGACGAAAACAACCAATTACTGAAAGCAGGCAGGGTTCGGCTGCATATTGATGGCAACCCGTTTGCAGCAAAAGACTTCAAGCAGGAGCTGCACCTGGCCGATGGCGGCATCAGCATCAGCGGAAACCATGTTACGGTGCATATTTGGGTGGATGTGCTCAGGCCGGTCATACATGCCGATATACAAAGCGCACGGCCGGTAAAAGCCACAGCCGCATACGAATCATGGCGATATGAAGATCATATAATAGAAGGTGCCGAATTCAGGGCCAACTCTTACAAAGTGCCGCAAAAAGATACCATTAAAACATATAAAGACAGCATTGCTTTCAATGGCAGCGCAGTACTGTTCTGTCATCGCAATAAAAGCAGCGTAGAAAATATATTCGACTATACCGTGAAGATGGAAGGCATGCAGTCGGTGAAAGCCGGTATGTTTGACCCGCTTACCAATAATACTTTTGGCGGGCTGATGAAGGGAGAGGGTATGAAGGAAGCGGGCAATGATACGGGTACCTATGCAGGCATACAATACAAGTCATGGAAACTGACCAGTGAAAAGCCGCTTCGGCTTCGCCAGCTGCAGATTGGCTTGTTTGTAGCACAAACGAAAACGCAGCAGGACTGGACCGCCGGGTTGATGGGCGTACTGGATGCCGCTGCTGCCAACAGGGCCACCGCGCGGCAAAAAACCGAAGCCTGGTGGCACCAATTCTGGAACAGGAGCTATATTTTTATTGACGGGCCCGACAGTTTTATTTCCAGGAATTACCAGCTGTTCCGTTACCAGCTGGGCTGCAATGCATTTGGTAAATGGCCAACCAAATTCAATGGTGGACTTTTTACATTTGATCCTCTTTATGTAGATCCCCGGCAAAGATGGTCGCCCGATTTTCGGTTATGGGGCGGCGGTACCATGACGGCCCAGAACCAGCGGCTGGTCTATTTTCCCATGCTTAAAAGCGGCGATGCGGATATGATGAAACCGCAGTTTGACTTTTACCTGCAGGCGCTGAAAAATGCGGAGCTGCGCAGCCAGGTATACTGGCATCACGCAGGCGCCTGTTTTACAGAACAAATAGAAAATTTTGGCCTGCCTAATATAATGGAATACGGGTTGAACCGCCCCCCCGGAACAGACCCGGGCATAGAATACAATCCCTGGCTGGAATATCTCTGGGAAACAGTATTCGAGTTTTGCAATATGATACTGGAGACCGAACGGTATGAAAATGCGGCTATAGAACCATATATGCCACTAATCGAAAGCTGCCTGGTTTTTTACGACGAGCATTACAGGCAAATGGCATTGCAAAGAGGAACCAAAGCGCTGGATGAAAAAGGAAAATATATTTTATACCCTACTTCAGCCGCCGAGACCTATAAAATGGCATACAATTCTACTACGGTAATAGCCGCGTTAAAAGTAGTGGTTACCCGACTGCTTGAACTGCCGGAAAAATATACAGACAGCACAAAAATAAAAAACTGGCGTGCCATGCTACAACGGATTCCGGATATCTCTTTGCGTGAGATGAACGGTCACACCATGCTGGCTCCTGCATTGGCATGGGCCCGGGTACAGAATACGGAGACGCCGCAGCTATACCCGGTATTTCCCTGGGGCTTATATGGGCTGGGTAAACCGGGGCTTGATATTGCGGTTAATACCTACCGGTATGATACCCTGGCGCTAAAATTTCGCAGCGCTGTTGGCTGGAAACAGGATAATATATTTTCGGCCCGCCTGGGTCTTACAGCAGAAGCCGTGATGCACAGCTCCGGTTCCCTTCTTTCTGGGGACCGGGTTTCGACTGGACGCCCGACCATAACTGGGGTGGCTCTGCCATGATTGGGCTGCAGGAGATGCTGCTACAGGCCGATGGAAAGAAAATACGGCTGCTACCCGCCTGGCCAAAAGAATGGAACGGTGCATTTAAACTGCATGCCCCTTACAATACTACTATTGAAGCCAGGATCCGGGAGGGAAAAATCAGCCAATTGGTAGTGCTGCCGGCATCAAGAAAAAATGATATCATCCTGCCAGATTAAGCGGTTGCCGCTGCAAGAGTATTGAGCTTTTGCTTATTTTTTTCTGTTATTTGTAGAACTATTTGCCCGGAAGCAATCGATTTTATTCTACAACATATCTTTCCCCCATAGGATTTTCAGATTGTTGCCGGTTTAATTTCCTTGGCGGTTCGTATTTAAAGCTGAAAATAGGCCTGTCGGTATTTACGCGCGTATTTGTTCGCAATTGCCCCTGGCTTTCCAGGCAGATTGCTTATATGGCTTTATTGTTGTTTATGTAGAAGGGTGCTGTGTGTGATCTATTAACTTTAAGAGGTGTCTGACATGAACAATAAAAAGAAAACGGTGCTGATAGCAGACGATGACATGGATTTGTTGCAGCTGGTAAAAATGCAGCTGCAAAAAGCCGGTTTCGTGGTACAGCTTTCTCTTAACGGGCGAGGGGTTACCAGCATGGTCACAGAAACTCACCCGGACATTATTTTACTTGACATAGCTATGGACGGCATTTCAGGCGGTGATATCTGCAAAAAATTGAAATCAGATAATGCAACTGCTTCCATCCCAATCATCATGTTTTCTGCGAATGATAATATAGAACAGGTAGTACACAATTGCGGGGCAAATGATTTTGTCAGAAAACCTTTTAACGCCCAGGCAATGCAGGAAAAGATACTTCATTACCTATAAAATAAAGGCATAAAGTTCGTTGGTTCGTAGGTCAGTGCTTGCAGCGCATAATTGTGCAGGCGGGCCTTTTTCACTTTTGAACCTTGCATGCTGCAGGCTAATTGTTTTTTAGCAGCGAGTTTCTATCGATGGTCCTTTGGTTTCCCTGGTAATTGGTGATAACTACTTTCAGCACATCCCTGTCAACGGGAAATTTTCTTGAAGACTGGGAAAGAAATCCTGCACCATAATAAAATTCCTTTTTTTGAACAGTTTTGTCTTTGAAAAAAATTTCAGCAGAAAAATCGCCCGGCAGCAGCGATAGCCATATTTTTTGGTTACTGTCTTCAGGTATTGTTTTTTCATAGATCAGGAGGCTGTCCTGGTTTTGCGTGGCAATCAGCAGATCGGCGTTTAGGGCATTGTGAAGCGTGGCCAAGGCCTTTCCATCGCCCGGTACAAAAAAGCCGCTGCGGGCAATCGTTAATGCGCTGAACCTCCCCTTGCCATCTCCTTTGAGGCAAAGGCCGTTAAAGGCATCGTGCCGTCCGCTATAGGGCTCCATCCCATAGTCGTTGCCTGTCATCAACAGGTCCAGGTTGCCGTCGTTGTCTATATCCATTGCCTGCATGCCATAGATAGGTGCAAATTGCGTTTCGGCCGGTAAGGCGCTGATAACAAATTTACCATTGCCTTTGTTTTCTATGTAGCTGCTGCGCATATCCGTTGCCGTTAAAAAAATGGCATTCTCCTTGTCTTTGGCGCTTAGCAGGTCATCCATAGATGCTTTTCCATAAGCCTTATAAGTAGGATATTTTTTCCTGACGGATATCATCTGGCTGATCATATCATCGCGCGTGGTCATGGGAAAAGATTTTCTTTTACCGTCTTCGGCTTTCATATAACAGAATACAAGCGGATCCACCAGGCCATTTTCGTCAAAATCTTTAGCGTACAGGATCATGGGCTCTTCCGGCGTTGCTTTGTAATTGGTATTCAGTCCCCAGTTGCCGGCGATATAGTCGATATCGCCATCGTTGTCGAAGTCTCCTGCTATGAGGCTGTTCCACCAGCCAACGTGCTGGCTGATGCCGGTAGAATCGGTCACCGGTAAAAGATGGCCGCCGGTGTTCCTGTAAAAGCATACGGACATCCATTCGCCGGTGGTTACCAGGTCGGGCTTTCCATCGTTGTCGAAATCTGTCCAAAGGGCATCTGTTATCATACCTGCCAGTTGCAGGTCCGGGCAGTACTTTTCGGTAGCGTCTACAAAAGTGCCGGAATAATTAATCAGTATATAACTTTTCGGCGCCAGCGGATAGGCGCCCGACACCACGCGTCCGCCTACAAAAAGATCCAGGTCGCCATCGCCGTCAATATCGGCCGCGCGGATACAGGATCCGTTGGAGAACATTTTTGGCAGCGCGGAATAATTAGGTGTAAACCGGCCCTGGCCGTTGTTGATATACAAGACATCCTGGGCGGAGGGGCTGTTGGGAGGCAATTCATAACTGCCGCTCACAACGTACAGGTCAAGATCGCCATCGTTATCCGCATCAAAAAATAAGAGGCCCATGTCTTCTGCAGGATGGCCATCATCTATTTGTAAGAAACGTGTAGAATCTGCGGTGAAACGCCCTTTATCATCCTGCATAAAAAACATGCCATGCCGGCCAACCGGGCCGCCGATGTAAAAATCATCGTACCCGTTATTGTCTATATCGCCAACGGCAATGCCCGGGCCGTACTGGCTGAGTTTATGCGGAATGGAAGGCTGGGTATTGTAGTCGATGGCATCGCGTTCGCGTTGTTTGAATGCAACGCCGTATTTCTTTGCTGCAGCCGTAAAAACGGGCAAGCTGGGTTTTACAGCCATGAGCGGAGGGATGGCGGCTGCGTCTGTATACAGCAACTTCAGGGGTTGATCTGTTTTAACAGCTGTCAGTAGCTGCGTCTTGCCATCGGGCCAGTTTACCCGAAGGGAATCGATCTGGGTAGTATTGCCCAGGCCGAAATGGGCGCGGTTATCGTCGGTTGACATATAACCCCGGCAGGGATGGTGTTCGTAGAGCTGTTGTTTGTCTTTGTTGTAAAAGATGCGCACCGTTGCGCCGATGCCATCGGTGTTGGCGTTACTTCCCTTAAGGCTAACGGTTAGTATATGGTGATCAGTGCCGGGCCCTTTATTGTTGCCGGTGTTTTCATAAAGAAAGGCAGGATCGTTTATATTGTTGATGATCACATCCAGGTCGCCGTCGTTGTCTAAGTCCGCATAGGCAGCGCCGTTAGAAAAGGAAGCTGCTGTAAAACCCCAGGCCTGGCTGCTGTTACTAAAAGATATGCCACCCCTGTTCTTAAATGAATAATTGGGCAGTTTTACCACCGGCAGGGAATCGGTTAGCGCAAGAGAAAAGTTGCCGCTGCCGCCGCCCTGGCCGTTGTTAAAAGTGATGTAGTCAAGATCTGTCACGTCTCTCGGCAAGCCATTGGTAATGATCAGGTCGCGGTAACCGTCATTATCAAAGTCTGCCACGAGCGGGCACCAGCTCCAGTCTGTTTCATATATGCCGGCCATATAACCAATTTCACTGAATACGGGGTGCCCCCGGGGCGTCATGCCCTGGTTTAATTGTAGTACGTTGCGTACGTACTGGTGTTCATACCCAAATTTTTCGCTGTTGTAATAATTATAATATTCGTTGCCGCTCAGCATTCTTTTTTTACGGAGATTATCTTCAGGCAGCATTTCAAGCGAAATGATATCCGGTAACCCGTCGTTGTTGATATCAACCATATCGGTGCCCATGGCATTCCAGCCGGTATGTTTACAATATTCGCCCAGGCGATTGGTAAAAGTGCCGTTTTTGTTGTTGATGTATAAAAGATCGTTGCTCACAAAGTCATTGGCTACATAGATATCCGGCCATCCGTCCTGGTTAACATCCGAGACGCAGATGGCATGGCCCCATCCCTCAATGGTAATACCTGCCGCCGCAGACACATTGCTGAAGGTGCCGTTGCCGTTATTGCGGTACAGCCTGTCCGTATTGCGGGCGCTGCCATCTGTAACTTTCGGCCTGAATGCAATGGGCGTTTTGGGATCGTTCAGTTCATTGGTAACAACATAGAGGTCCAGGTCGCCATCGTTGTCATAGTCAAAGAACATGCCCTGCGTGCTGAAGCCGGTGTCGGCAATTCCGTAGGCTGCAGCGGATTCTTTAAATGTGGGCACACCATCCTTATTAAGCCCCTGGTTAATATACAGCAGGTTCGTTCTGCGCAGGCTGTCTTTGCGGAAAGAAGCGCATACATATATATCGGGCCAGCCATCGTTATTAATGTCAACTACTGATACGCCGGTGCACCAGTGGCCTGCGCCGCCGGCGCCGGAAATTTCAGTAATGTCTTCAAATGTCAGGCCACCTTTATTCAGGTATAATTTATTACTCACCATATTGCCTGAAAAATAGATATCCATCAGGCCATCGTTGTTAAAATCGCCGATGCCTACACCACCGCCATTGTAAATATTCGCCTGGTTCAAAATGTTCAGGCTGTCACTCTCAAATATCCGGTTGGTAAAATGAAGCCCTGTTTGTGCGGGTGCCAGCAGCCTGAACAGGGGTGCCGGCGGCTGTTGGGCAAAACAAAGACAAGGAATAAAAGCAAGTAGGGCTAACAGGTACATGCGGCGGCGCAACAGCATAAGCAAGGCAATTTAGGTGCTGCAAGGTAGCTATTTTCATTTTATGGTTTCAATAGTTCAAATGGTTAGACCGATTTGACCTATTTGAACGACTGAACTATTTAAAGAAGAAAAAAGAGTAAATTGTATTCGAACCTGAAAAGGGAGAAGGCCCCATGAAAAAAACATATAGCTGTATTATTGTAGACGACAATGAACTGGACAGGTTGAGCCTGGTCTCCTACGTGCGCAGGTACCCCTTTGTTGATATCGCCGGCGTATTTGAGTCTGCAGCGGCCGCGCTGGCATTTACCGGCAAGAGCAAGTTACCTGATATTATTTTCCTTGATATAGACATGCCCGGTATGAATGGTTTGGATCTGCGCAAGGAACTGCAAAAAATACCGGCCTGTATCTTTGTTACCTCTCACCCCGAATTTGCATTGGACGGGTTTGAAACAGCTGCGCTCGACTATATCGTAAAACCGCTGAAGGCAGACCGGTTTGCAAAAGCCATGGAGCGGCTGGAGCGTTTCCTGGAATTGCACCACAAGGCAGAATTGCTGGATTATACGCTGGGAGAGGATACCCTTTTTATCAAGGATGGGCATCATCATATCAAGCTGAAACTATATGAGATCATTTATTTAGAGGCACTGAAAGACTATACCGGCATCATCACCCAGGGAAAAAAATACTGCGTGCTCACACCGCTGGGTAACCTGCTCAAAGAAAAAGCATTTCAAACTTTTATAAGGATACACCGGAGCTACGCCATACAGAAACATTTTATAAAAGAGATATCTGCGCGGGAGGTAAAAGTAAATGATATGTTTTTGCCGGTGGGCAGAAGCTACAAAGAAATAGTGGAAAAGTTGTTAAGTTAACAGACAGGTACTTTTGTACAGAGACCCGCCATTAGTTGCGAAACCTCTTAATATGTCAGTATAAACGCTGTGGTTCATAAACTATCTTCCTACCTTAGTATCTCAACTGTTCGCCCATCTTCAGGTATTAATACCCCTTACATAATAAAGTTTGTGGAAAATAGTATGCAAAATATGGGATATTCACGCCGAAGCGCTGAGAAAACTGAGACATTATTACCTGAAATCGTGGCGCAGACTTTGGTGCTAGTCTGATAAAATTATTTCGTGGCAATAAAAACGCCCGTCCAACTGTTTGCCTGAAATAACCAATCCTTCACTTTATTAAGGCAAAAAGCCAACCGGAGTGTAAATAAATAATAGGTTATATGATCAACATATAAATAGTAACAAATAGCGCATGACTCCAACCCATTCCACTGCACGCAAACGTATTGCTGTAATAGGCAGCGGTCCTTCCTGCCTGCTGCTGCTAAAAAATTTATTGAAATGCGACGAACCGTCTTTTTCGCTGGACGTTTTTGAGTCCGGTAGTGAAACAGGTAAGGGCTTCCCTTACAGTCGTGAAGGAGCCTCCGAGGAGCATGTTACCAATGTATCGGGCAACGAAATACCCGAGCTGGTAACCAGTACCCAGGACTGGTTAAAAACATTGCCCGAACCTATTTTAAACAAATATGCGATTAATTTATCTGACTTTAATGATTACCATGTTTTTCCAAGGCTTTTATTTGGCCAGTACCTGCAGGCACAATTTGAATTATACATGGAAATGGCCACCAGAAAAAATATTAGTATTAGGCTTCACCTCAATTGTACAGTAACCAATATTAAAGATCGAAAAGAGCAACAATTGACAGATGTATGGGCGGGCGATAAAATATTTGCGGATTTCAATTATGTAGTTGTTTGCAGTGGCCATCAATGGCCAGCAGGGCAGGAAAAAAAACACCCGGGCTGGTTTGACTCACCTTATCCTCCTGCAAAACTTGCGCGTACTTTTAATCATCCTGTAGCCATTAAAGGGAGTTCTCTTACTGCCATCGATGCGATAAGGACACTGGCCCTGCACAATGGCGTATTTCATGAGCAGGAAGCTGGTAAATATATATTCAGGGGCAACGAATCTGCCCCTGATTTTAAACTTGTCCTGTATTCCATCAAAGGACTATTGCCTGCCGTCCGGTTTCACCTGGAAGATTCGCATTTGACGGGCGCTGCTTTATTGTCAGAAAAAGATATACAATCTCACCGACGGTCAAATGATGGCTTTGTATCCCTCGATTTTATTTTTGAAAAGGATTTCAAAGAAGTTTTGCGTACAAAAGACCCGGTCTTCTATGAGCATTTCAAAGAAATGAAAATGGAAGCGTTTGTGGATGAAATGATGAAACTCCGCGAGCAGGCGGATCCTTTTCAGTTAATGCGCGCAGAACTCGCAGAAGCCCGGTTATCCATCCGGCGCAGGAAGTCTGTATACTGGAAAGAGATGCTCGGATCGCTTAGTGCCGCGCTGAATTACCCAGCCAAATATTTCTCTGCTGAAGACAAGTTGCGCCTGCAGCAAAAGCTGATGCCACTCATATCGGTTATCATCGCTTATGTACCGCAGGATTCTTGTGAAGAACTTCTTGCGCTTCATGATGCCGGGAGGCTTTCCATCATCGCTGTAGAAAAAGATAGTTATGTAACTGTCGATCCCCAAGACGGCATTCTGTATCACCATACAAACGAAACTGGCCATGACCAGACAGATTCTTATTCCAGTTTTATTGACTGCATAGGCCAGCCCCACCTTTGGTTAAAAGATTTTCCGTTCAAATCGCTTATTGAGGACGGGGTTATCAGCCAGGCAACACTACAATATCAGTGTGCAGCCACGGGTGCGTCAGCATTTGTTGAAGATCCGGAAAAGATTATACGAAAAGATGCTAATTATTTTTTGCAGGTGCCGGGAATTGCTATTACGGATAATTTTAATGTTATTGGAACAGACAAAAAGGCGAACCCCAGAATTTATATGATGGCAGTACCATTTATTGGCGGGTATAACCCTGATTATTCAGGTCTTGATTTTTGTGCGTTTGCCTCCGAGAAAATTGTCTCTACTATCTTACTCTAATGGAGCTACCATAAAATGCAAACTATCAGTAACCGTTTGCCTTCGCTGTTTTGTAGCCTCCATCCGGCAGCAGGTTGGCTATTTATGTGGCAACCTGAATTTTTTACGGTAGCCAAGCGGGCTGCTACGGGTATGTTGTTTAAATGTTTTGTAGAAGTTGGAAATGTCATTAAAGCCGCTGTCGAATCCTACCTGTGCTATCGGTTTGTCGGTATTAACGAGCTGCCCCATGGCAAAATCTACCCGGTAATCGTTTACGGTGGCAATAAATGTTTTCCTGCTGAGCTTCTTAAAATATTTGCAAAAGGCCGCCGGTGTCATATTGGCTGCGGCGGCAGCACCGTCCAGCGAAACAGCGGTTTGAAAATTGTCTACGATATAAGCCATGGCTGCGTGTATCCTTTCCTTTTTATTGATTGTTTCTGCAGGATGGTTGCTTTGTTTGTCCAGCAAAACAAGATCCGTTGTAACAGACAATTCATGCAGTATCCCCAGTAGTAGCAACAACCTGCTGCCGGCCTCTTCTTCCTTCAGCAATTGTAACATTTGTTGTTTTGCTTTCAATTGCGGTCCGGTGAAGCAGACGCCATAACGACTATTGTGTAATAGGTGGCGGATGCGTTTCATTTCCGGTACGGAAAAAAAACCGGCGCCAAGAAAATCCTTTTGGAAATGAATAACGACCGACAATGATTTTTCAACTGTTGCTGCACCGGTTGTTTTCCAGCAATGGGGCAGATTACTGCCCAGCAGTACCAGGTCGCCGGCTGCATATTCATTCATGTGCGAACCAACATAGCGTTTGCCACCGCCTTTTACAATGAAGGTGAGTTCCAACTCAGGGTGAAAATGATAAGGTGCCGAGAACTGATCTTCCTCAAACTGGCGCACCACAAAAGAACGCTGGCCAGAAGCGGCGATCGATTCAAAAGAAGCTTTCATTTATAGATAATTTTATCTTGAGTAGCCATAAAATTAATAAAATGGGATAAAATAGTCTATAAAATTGCCAATTTTGGCGTTTTTTATTCTTTCAATAAGCGCGTAGTTTGTTATTGGAACAAAACCTGCCAATATGAACCAGACCAGTTTGCCACCGCTGAACGACTTTAGGGAAATCAGCCCCTTCCAGGAACAGGCGTTCCGAAAAAATGGCCATACACTTATCAAAGGCGTGCTGTCGGCCGCAGAAGCCGCTGTTTACAGGAACCTTATCAATGAAGCAACCTATAAATAC
>CAXTMV010000154.1:0-13405 GCA_964245425.1 uncultured Flavihumibacter sp.
GTTTGGGGGCGGTGCCCAGCCTTCTGCACAGGGATATGTAAACCCGAACTATGGCTTTGATATTGCCATCCGGAAAGATTTCCTTAAAAACAAAGCTGCCTCCATTACCCTAAGCGTAAACGATATCCTGAAGACAAGGAAATACAGCTATTATTCTTATTCAACCATTGTTACACAGGATTACCAGCGTATCAGGGATCAGCAGATATTCCGTATGAATTTCAGCTACCGGTTCGGAAAGATCGATATGTCTTTGTTTAAACGCAAAAACAACAAAGCCGGCCTGGAAGGCATACAGGACGCGCAACCGCAGCAATAAGCGTTTGATGGCTGATGCCTGGTTTCTGTTGTGACTTTTTTTATGGATGGTGTTGGGATTTGTTAGCGGCGCAAGCGTCCTCCCAACACCAGCCATCAGAAATCCCGCAAACGAAACCAGGCATCATCACATCAGGCATCCGCCATCGCTATCAGGTAATCTTTAAACGCCTCGTATCCCGTTTCCATGGATACCGACTTCTTTTGATTGTTTAAAATGGCCGCTACTGCCGGGGGGATGGATATTTTTTCGCCAATAATGGGTTCTACCACATCATAAAATTTTACGGGGTGCGCTGTTTCCAGGAAGATGCCTGCCTGGCCCGGGTGAACGGCGAGATAAGATTTCAATGCTGCATAGCCCACCGCGCCATGCGGATCGGCCAGGTAATGCTGATCGGTGTACAGTTGTTTAATGGTTGCCCTGGTGGTATCATCGCTGATGCTATCGCTGCTGAGTACTTTTTTCAACCCACCGGCTTGCTGCTGAAATAATTCAAGGATGCGAACAAAATTGCTCGGGTTGCCCACATCCATGGCATTTGACAGGGTAGCCACTGCTTTTTTAGGCTGGTACTGGTTGGTTTGCAGGAAAGCAGGCACGGTATCATTGGCATTACAGGCGGCTATGAAATGACTAACCGGCAATCCGCTGGTATACGCCAGTAAACCAGCGCAGATATTGCCGAAATTGCCGCTGGGCACGGTAATGATCGGTGGATTTTTTTTATCTTCCCATTGTTTCCAGGCAAAGAAATAATAAAACTGTTGCGGCAGCCATCGGGCTACATTGATAGAATTGGCAGAGGTCAGGAATAATTTTTCACGGATGGCAGGATCCGTAAATGCCTGTTTCACCAATTGCTGGCAGTCGTCGAAATTACCGCTTACTTCAATGGCGCGGATGTTTTTGCCCAAAGTCGTCAACTGTTGTTCCTGCACAGAACTGACTTTGCCCGACGGATACAGGATGACCACGTCTACCCCCGGCACATCATAAAAGCCATTTGCCACGGCACCGCCTGTATCACCCGAAGTAGCTACCAGCACGGTTAGTTTTTTATCCTGGTCTTTTACAAAATAACCAAGGCACCGGCTCATAAAGCGGGCGCCGATGTCTTTAAAGGCAAGGGTAGGGCCGTGAAACAGCTCAAGCGAGCTGATGTTTTCGGTTACCCGTACCAGTGGTATGTCAAAATTGATAGTCTCGTTTACAATCTGCTGCAGTTCCCGCGCGGGTATGGCATCGCCTACATAAGGTTGTATTACGGTGAAGGCAATTTCTTCGTTGCTGAGACGGTTGATAAGGCCCAGCCATTCTTTGTCTAGCTGGGGAATGGATGCAGGGAAATAAAGCCCTTTGTCGGGCGCCTGCCCGTTGATGCTGGCATCTTTAAAGCCAACTGCGGGTGATTGTTTATTGAGGCTATAATATTCCATGAACGATTTTAATGGCGGGTGATGGTAAAGCTGCCTGACAGGTAAACTACGAACGTTGAATTATTTTAACACCTTCATAATTGAGGGTAGTGACATAGGTCTTGAAATCGATGCCCACTTTTTCAAATACCGTTTTCATCATGGCTTCTACGGAACGGGCCGTTTCGGCTTCTTTGCTCAGCATAAAAATAGAAGGGCCGGAACCTGATATGCCGCCACCAAGCGCGCCCATCTCCCGGCTGTTCTTTTTTACCTCATCGAAGCCGGGAATCAGGATGCTGCGTACCGGTTCAATGATCACATCTTCCAGGGAGCGGCTGATCAGTTCATAATCGCTTTTCATAAAGCCCGCTACCAGTCCGGCAATATTGCCCCATTGTTTGATAGCGTCTTTCAGCAATACTTCTTTGCGCAGGATCTGCCGGGCATCGGATGTCTTTACTTCAATCTGCGGATGCACCACCGTTACGTACATGGGCGGCGCGCTGAGCTGGATGATATCCAGTGGGAAGATAGAACGGATGAGGGTGACGCCGCCATAAATACAGGGCGCAATATTATCGGCATGCTTAACGCCACTGGCCAGTTTTTCACCATTCATGGCAAAACGCACCAGGTCTTCTTTTGAGAAATGGTTGTTCAGCAAATGGTTGGCAGCCACCACCGCGCCGGCAGAACTGGCCGCGCTGGAACCCAGGCCGCTACCGGGTTTGATGCATTTGTTAACGATGAGGTCAAAACCTATTTTGCTGTGGTATTCCTGCATCAGTGCCAGCAGGCCGGCCCCGGCTACGTTTTGTGTGGGAGCAGTAGGCAAATCATACGCATCGGTGTGTTTGATCCGCAGGCCTGGCTCATCACTCAGGCGCAGTTCCATCGTATCCTGCGGGTCGTTCAGCGCCATACCCAGCACATCAAAACCGCAAACCAGGTTGGCAACGGTAGCGGGCGCAGAAATAGTAACAGCCGATCCAACCTGGCCGCCTGAAGGGGAGATTATATTGTCAAGGGTAGTCATTCGTTATGGTTCGTGATCACTTATTATTGAATTATGCCAATACAGGGCAAATATAATTAGCCTGTGCATCATCGTTACCTTGCAGCTCTTATGATATCTGCAAATACGCCCGAAGCCGTTACTTCGGCACCGGCACCCGCCCCTTTTACTACCAGGGGTTGCTCGGGATAGCGATCCGTATAAAAGAGTACTACATTGTCTTTGCCGTACAGGTGGTAAAAATCACTCTGCGGATCAATAGGCCGCAGGCCCACGCTTGCCTTATTGTTTTCATTGCCCACACCCGATGGTGAATAGGCGGCTACAAATTTTAATTTTTTGCCCGCGGCAACGGCTTCCGCATACATCTTTTTAAAATGGTCTTCTTCTTTTGCCATCGCCGAGTAAAAATCAGCCACGGATCCCGTCATACAGGAAGCCGGCATAAACGAAGTATTGCCGATCTGTTCCATCTCCAGTTGTTCGCCCGTTTCCCTGGCCAGGATCATGATTTTTCGCATTACATCGGTGCCACTGAGGTCGAGGCGCGGATCAGGTTCTGTATAGCCTTCATCCTGCGCCTGTTTTACCACGTCGGCAAATTTCTTTTCGCCGTTGTAATGGTTAAAGACAAAATTCAGCGTGCCGCTCAGTACCGCTTCAATTTTATTGATCTTGTCGCCGCTGCGCATCAGGTCGTTCAGGGTGCCGATTACGGGCAGTCCTGCACCTACATTGGTCTCAAAAAGAAAAAGGCAATTGTGCTCGCGTGCAAGATCCTTTAATTTCCGGTAATAGCCATAAGGCGAAGAACAGGCAACCTTGTTACAGGCCACTACGGTAATGCTTTTCTGCAATAACCGGTCATAACTCATGGCTACATCGTCATTGGCGGTTACATCAACAAAAACGGCATTGCGCAGGTTTTTCGACTGGATGGTGCTGATAAATTCAGGCAGGTTCATCTTGACGCCGCCGGCCAGTTGTTCTTTCCATTGGGATAAGCCGATGCCTTCGTCGTTGAACAGCATCTGCCTGCTGTTGGCAATACCCACCACCCTTAGCTGTAACCGAAGATGGTGTTGCAGGTATTCCTGCTGCTGCTGTAGCTGCGCCATTAGTTTGCCGCCCACGTTACCCACGCCGGTTATAAATAGGTTAACCTGTTTGTACGTGGTTTCAAAAAATTCTTCGTGCAGTACATTGATGGCTTTTTTTACATCGGCCCGGGCAATCACAGCCGAGATATTCCTTTCGGAAGAACCCTGTGCAATGGCCCGAACGTTTACGCCGTTTTTTCCGAGTGCGCCAAACATTTTACCGCTGGTGCCGGGATGGCTTTTCATATTATCTCCCACCAGTGCCACTATAGACAATTGTTTTTCAACTGCCAGCGGTTCAACCTTACCGGTTTCAATTTCATAGGCAAAAGTATGGTCTATCACTTCTTTTGCCTTTTCCGTATGCACATCATCGATACCCACACAGATGGAATGTTCCGAAGATCCCTGGGTAATAAGTATTACATTGATGGATGCGTTGGCCAGTGATTCAAACAGTCTTTTTGAAAAACCCGGCGTTCCAGCCATGCCGCTGCCTTCCAGGCTTAGCAGGGCAATGGTGTTGATACTGGAGATACCGCGAATGCTATTGCCGTTTTTCACTGCGCTGTTTTCTATCACCGTGCCATAATCCTGCGGGGCAAAAGTGTTTTTCACCCAAACCGGGATACTTTTATTCATAACCGGTTGTATGGTGGGCGGGTAAATGACCTTGGCACCAAAATGCGAAAGCTCCATGGCTTCCTGGTAAGAAATATGGGGGATTACTTTTGCGGTGGGCACTAGTCTTGGGTCGGCCGTCATCATGCCGCTTACATCGGTCCATATTTCTACCGCGCTGGCCCTGAGCGCAGCGGCAATGATGGCTGCCGTATAATCGGAACCGCCACGGCCAAGGGTAGTGGTGATGCCACTGGCGCTGGCGGCAATAAAGCCGGGTAAAATAAACAGTGATCCAGGGGCGACGGATAAGAGATAAAATTTTTCGGATAACATTTTTTGCTGGGTAGCGGCAAAATCAACCGGTGCATTGCCATAGTCTGCATTGGTCACTATCAGTTCCCTTGCGTCTTTCCAGGTACTGCCGCCCGGCGAGGTTTTGCACCGGGCTGCAATGATCTGCGATGAAAGCAATTCTCCATAGCTGACCATGCGGTCTTTGGTACGCGCCGATAATTCGCGCAGCAGGAAAATGCCGTTGCAGATATCTTCTATTTCATTGCAGTGTTTCTTCACCAAGCTAAGAATGCTGCTTTGCTGGGTAACGGGTATTAATGCTTTCACCAGCTCCAGGTGACGCAATTCTATCTGCAATAATATATCCTTGTATTTTTCATCGCCGGCGGCGGCCGTAACAGCGCTGTCGATCAGCGTATCCGTAATGCCGCTCAATGCCGATACCACCACAACAGTAGCCTCTTTTTTAACCGCTTCTTCCACAATTGCGACCACTTTGTTGATGTTTGCTGCATTTGCCACTGAAGTGCCGCCGAATTTTAAAACCTGCATAAAATTTTATTAGAGATAAAGTAAAATAGTTTTGTCTGGGCCATACAGTTACCCGTATTCAATCAGCCAAAGCCCGGTGGTTAATATGGAAATATACAACCCTTAACGGGTTGTTGAAGTGGTAATAATAATGGCAGATACGGCAGCCAGGACGGCCACTGAACGAACAACAAAGCTGGTATAATTATTTGCTGGTATCACTTTTTTTAAGATGCCGAAGGTAATACCGGCGCATGATATAACAATCGTTAGTTTTAGGGCTTGAGAAAACAGGGAGAAAAAAGAGCGGGCAGCACGCAAGGTTTAGCGGAAGCTGCAGGGGGCTGATCTCCGCCCTGGTCATAATCGCACAGCTTTAACAGGGAAAAGGAGAAACGCGGCACATTCTTTTTTTCTGTTACTGCTGCGCGATAATAACCTGCATAGCCGATTAACCCTTTGTGCTCTTTTTCTCTTTGTTCTCTTAGCTTTCATTTTTTACACGTATTTTCATTGCCCGATCGCCGCCGTTATACCATGCATCACCTCTTTAAAATTTTCATACGCAATGGATCATCAGTCATCACGCGGGCTGCAGCAATTCAAGAATTATGTTGGAATTAAATTTCAGCTGTACAACAGTCTTTTTACGTCGTTGCCCTTTCACCGGATCGAAAAAACAGGTATTTTATTATCGCTGCTGGTATCTGACTGCGAAGACGGGTTTAGAAAAAAGCAAAGCCCGGTGGCGATACTCGACGAGTTTTTTGCCAAGCATACCGCCATCTTAAATGAGCGGGAACGGGTAGATCTTATGTTCCGCTTTGTTCAGTATACCGAGCGCCAGGTAGTATTGTTTGATGCACTGGAAGACGCCTCTTTCCGCGAAATAAACGACATCAACGGGGCCGGCTCATTAAAACACCTGGAATCAGAAGTGTTACAAAGTGGTAAAGAAGAATTGCTGGCAGAGAAGCTGCAGCATTTTGCCATCCGGCTGGTCCTGACAGCACATCCTACCCAGTTTTACCCTGGCTCTGTGCTGGGCATCATCAACGATCTGTCTAAATCTTTATCGGAGAACAATGCGGCACAGGTGCACCTGCTGTTACAGCAATTGGGAAAAACGCCTTTTTTCAAGCATATTAAACCTACACCGTTCGATGAGGCCGTGAGCCTGATCTGGTACCTCGAGAATGTGTTTTATGCGGCCTCCGGCCGTATCATCAATTTTTTAAAGAACCAGTTTCCCGAAGCCCTGCCGGCAAAAAACCCCATTATCACCATGGGCTTCTGGCCCGGCGGCGACCGCGACGGCAATCCGAATGTGACATCCGATATCACGCTGCAGGTAGCCGACGCGCTGCGCGTAAGCATCATTAAATGTTATTATATGGATGTACGCCGGCTCAAACGCAGGCTTACCTATAAAGGGGTAGATACCATACTGAACGACCTGGAAAAAACCTTGTACAATAACATATTTGTGCCCGGGCACAGAACGGAACTCAAAAAAGATGATATTGTACAGCCGCTTAATAAAATAAGAGAGATCATTACCTACCAGCACAACAATCTTTTTCTTGAATCCCTCGATAACCTCATCAGCAAGGTGAGTGTATTCGGTTTGTACTTTGCCTCGCTCGACGTACGGCAGGAAAGCACGGTGCATACCAAATTACTGAACGTAATTGCTTCAAAAACATCCGTATTACCTGCTGGCTACAGCGGTATGGAAGAGGCGGCAAAGATACAGGCCCTGCTGAACATCAGCCAGCAGGCCGATCCCGAAATAATAGAAGACCCCGTGATGCGCGATACGCTGAAGAGTACCGGTGCCATCAGGGAAATACAACAATTCAATGGTGAGGATGGCTGCAGCCGCTACATCATCAGCCAGTGCAACAGCGCGCTGAATGTGATAGAAGTATTTGGCCTGTTTCTGCTGAACGGCTGGAAAAAAGAATCCTTGACTGTTGACATTGTGCCCTTGTTTGAAACCATCGACGACTTGCAGGCAGCTGCCAGTATTATGCGTACCCTGTACAAGAATGCAGATTACCGGGAGCATGTGCGTAAAAGAGGCGATAAGCAAACAATCATGGTAGGCTTCTCCGACGGTACCAAAGACGGCGGTTATTTTATGGCCAATTGGGGCATTTACAAAGCCAAGGAAGAACTGACCAGCATATCAAAAGAATACAAAGTGGATGTGGTATTTTTCGACGGACGTGGCGGGCCGCCTGCGCGGGGCGGCGGCAAAACGCATAAGTTCTATGCTTCCATGGGCAAGAATATTTCCAATAAGGAAATACAACTGACCATACAGGGACAAACCGTCAGCTCCAGTTTCGGTACTATCGATTCTGCCCAGTTTAATATAGAACAACTGCTGAACGCCGGTATATCCAATGCCCTTTTCTCCACACGGCTGGTTACGCTGGAGGCGGAAGAGGAAGCGTTATTGCAATCATTGGCAGATGAGAGTTTCAAAGCGTATACAGCATTGAAAGATCATCCTGATTTCCTGGATTACCTGGCGCATGTAAGCCCCCTGCGTTTTTATGCAGAAACCAATATTGGTAGCCGGCCTGCCAAACGTTCCGGAGGTGCCAAATTAAACCTGAAAGATCTGCGGGCCATTCCCTTTGTAGGCGCCTGGAGCCAGCTGAAACAGAATGTAACCGGTTTTTACGGCGTCGGTACGGCCCTGCAGGAACTGGAAAAACAAGGAAAATTTCCGGCCCTTAAAAAACTGTACGAGCGATCACTTTTTTTTAAGACCCTGATGGAAAACAGCGAAATGGCCATGAAGAAAAATTATTTTCCCTTAACGGAATACCTGTCAACACACCCCGTATACGGTGAAATATGGAATAAGATCAATAATGAGTTTGAACTGACCAAGCGTTATGTATTGCAATTGTCGGGCAATAATGAACTGATGGCCAATTACCCGGTAGAACAATTGTCTATACAGATGCGCGAAAGGATTGTATTGCCCCTGACCACCATACAACAATACGCGATGTCTAAAATGCGGGTACTGGAAGAAAACCAGATCACGAATGACCCCATCAAGGAGAATTATGAAAAACTGGTGATCCGTTGTTCATTCGGTATCATCAATGCGGGGCGTAACTCCGCTTAGGAGAGATTAAGTTGTAAGTGATAAGTAATAAGTCAGCAGCGGCGATTGTCGCGGGGCGCTAACAGGGCAAAAGTGTTTTGGTACGAGCTGCTTTTCTCCGTTAGCCCTGTGCGATTTTTTTTGGCCTGTTCCGCCAATACAGCAGCAGCAGTAAAACCGTGCCTGCACTTACATACATATCAGCCACATTAAAGATGCCCGTGCGAAAATGATTGATCCCGACATTCATAAAGTCGGTAACATGCCGGTTGTACAAAATACGGTCGATGATATTACCCAGGCCGCCGCAGCAAATCAGCAACAAGGGAAATAAACCAAGCAAGGTGCTGGTAGCCGTTTTCCGGATGATATATACAAATAAACCGGTGAGAAATAACAGGGGGAGGATATTCAAAAACAAAAAACTGGCAACAGGGGGCCAGCTGTCTCCCAAACTTAAAAAAGCGCCGGTATTTTCTATGTAATCGAGGCGGAATGTATCGTGGTAGAAAGAAAGCGGTGGCTGGTCTTTTAAATGGGCCTTCGCCAGTTCTTTGGTTACCTGGTCGCAACCGATAAAGACAAGGCAAAGCACGCAAAGCAATACTATTTTGATGCTTCTTTTCATGCTGCAAATTAATGCAATTCAAAATAAAAAAGGAATCATTCAAAACGCTTGCTGAAAACGGCTGCCCCATTTCTGCGCAACGATTGATCGCACAGGGCTAGCGTAAAAAAGAGGTGCAGTACCAATTCTTTTGCCTGCCAGCGCTGAAAACAGCAGCTGTATAAATGATGAGCGTGCTGCAGCCGGGTAAATGGACTTAAAAATTATTACTTACTAATTTATTACTGACTGCTTGCCCCCTTACTGCTTATCATAGCTTACGCGCCAGATCTTGTTACTGGTATCGTCTGTTACGAGCAAAGATCCGTCTGCCAGTGCCAGCACGCACACAGGGCGCCCGTGCACTTTTTCATGATCAAGATCTTTTATAAACCCGGTCAGGAAATCTTCGGGCGTACCCGGCTTGCCATTTTTAAAAGGCACAAAAATCACTTTATACCCAGCCAGTACCGACCGGTTCCAGGAACCGTGTTGTGCAATAAATGCCCCATCCAGGTATTTCTCCGGGAAAGCCGTCCCAGTATAAAAGGCCAGGCCCAGGGAGGCCGTATGGGAACCCAGTGACAAGTCTGGCACAATTGCTTTTTTTACCAGGTCGGGCCGCTTTTCTTTTACGCGGGGGTCAACATGGTCGCCAAAATAAGAATAGGGCCAGCCATAAAATCCGTTTTCCTGAACACCCGTCAGGTAGTCGGGCACCAGGTTGTCTCCTAATTCATCTCTTTCATTTACGGCAGCAAATAAAACATCGGTACCCGGTGCCCAGTCCATGCCAACCGGATTGCGAAGCCCGGTGGCATAGGTGCGCAGCCCCGTGCCATCCGGATTAATTTCGAGTATGCATGCCCGGTTGATTTCTTTGTCCATCCCTTTTTCACTTGCATTGTCGCCCGAACCTACCGCAATAAAAATTTTAGTGCCCGCTTTGTTGGCGATGATGTTACGTGTCCAGTGCCTGTTGGCTTTGCCGGCCGGCAATGTCAGTATTTTATCGGGTTGAGCGGTCATGGTAAGATCACCATGCTGATAGGGAAAACGCAGCAGCGCAGCCTGGTTGCCTACATAGAGATAATTACCCAGTACCAGCATGCCGAAAGGAGCATCCAGGCCTGTTGTAATAAAAGGCTGTCTTATCTCGGGCTTGCCATCGTGATCGGCATCTCTTAAAATAGTAATGCGGTTGGCGCTTTTATGCAGGTTGTTTGCTTTGTTGGCGCCCACCAGCGGCGCACCTATTTTTTGCAGCAGGGTATGTTTGCCGTTCGATTCTGCTACCAGCACATCGCCATTGGGCGTCTGGTACAGCCAGCGGGGATTATCAAATCCGTCTGCATACAGTGTTACGGTAAAACCAGGCGGGGCAATGGGTCGTTCTCCTTCCTTCCAGCCCACCACATTGCTGAAATTCATATGCGATTTGGTGGCATGGGGCGGCGGCAGGGTATCCGTTTTTTGTGCACGGGCCGCAACAAGCGATAAAGAACAGGCAACAAATAAAAGGGAGCGATATTTCATGACAATTTATTTATACGGGTAGAAAACAGGTATAGATAAACAAAAGATGTGCCTGTGAGTAAAGCGATGAGCGCCCAGCCGCAGGCTGCGGGCTTTTTAAGCACTGGATGTGATTGAAACGCATCCGGATGCAAAAACCATACAATAGAAGTTGTTGCTCTTCGCGCAAGGTTATTTACCTATTTTTGAAAACTGATTTCAATTGGATTATCACCACTTTATAAAAAGACGTTCATGTTTACCGACGCAACCAGCGAAGAAATTGATATTGTTATGCAACAGGCCTGGCAGGCTTTCCATCAATACCGGCAATTATCGTTGCAGCAGCGGGCAGGTTTCATGCGCGCCATCGCCGTTGAAATGGAAAATGCCGGCGATTTGCTGATCAGGACTGCCATGGATGAAACCAACCTGCCGGAGGCAAGGTTGCAGGGCGAAAGAGCCCGTACCATTTTTCAGCTGAACAGTTATGCAGACGCCTGTGAAAAAGGGGAGTGGCTGGAAGCCAGGATTGATACGGCCATACCGGGCAAAACACCGCCCAAACCCGATATCCGTAAGATGCTGGTGCCGCTGGGCCCTGTGGTGGTATTTGGCGCCAGTAATTTTCCTTTTGCCTATTCAACAGCGGGTGGCGATACTGCCTGCGCACTGGCCGCGGGTTGCCCGGTTATAGTAAAAGCGCATCCTGCCCATGCCCAAACCGGTGAACTGGTGGCAGCCGCCATCTTAAAAGCCGCCGCTGCCTGTAACATGCCAAACGGCATTTTTTCGCATGTGCATGGCAGTGGGTTTGAAGTAGGTAAGGCGCTGGTGATGCATCCCCATACCAGGGCCGTTGGTTTTACCGGTTCCACTTCGGGGGGCAAACAATTATTTGAATGGGGTAACCAGCGTACGATGCCCATACCCGTATTTGCGGAGATGGGCAGCATCAATCCCATTTTTCTATTGCCAGAAAAATTAGCGGAGTCGCCCACCGCCCTTGCAAAAACCATTGCCGGTTCCATTACATTGGGAGTAGGACAGTTTTGTACCAATCCGGGACTGCTCATCGGAATAGAAAGCGAGTCATTGAAAGCGTTCATAGCGGCATTGGGCACCGAGATACAGCAGGCCGCGCCCGGTAAAATGCTGCATCCCGGTATCGGAAAAGCATACACAGAAAAAAGAGCCGCTGCGGTTTCGCAGGCAGCCGTAACAACGGAAGCTGCATCAACGGTGCCGGCAAAGGACAATGAAGGCATTCCCACCCTTGCATCGGCCAGCGGAAAAACATTTTTGGAAAATCCGTTGTTGCACCAGGAAGTATTCGGACCTTATTCTATTGTAATACGGTGCAGCAGTATGCAGGAGATGATGAAAGTGGTGCAGCAACTGGAAGGCCAGTTGACTGCTACCCTGATGGCCACCGACAACGACATGGTTTACCACCATGAATTGCTGGAAGAAATAAAAAATACCTGCGGTCGCTTTATTATCAATGGGGTGCCTACGGGTGTAGAAGTCTGTCTTAGCATGCAGCATGGCGGACCTTTTCCGGCCACCACCGACGCGCGTTTTACTTCGGTGGGCGCAGATGGTATCAAGCGTTTTGCAAGACCATTGGCTTTCCAGAACTGGCCTGTTCATTTATTACCCGATGAATTGAAAGATGGTAACCCGCTGGGCATCTGGAGAACGGTCGACAATGAATTGAGTCTTTAGTCGGTAGTTCTGCGCCGCATAAGGACGATTGACTAAAGTTATTGACCATCGATTAATTCATGCAGGTGGTTGATAAATAATTCGCGGTCAATCATGCGCGCGCCCAGGCTTTCCAGGTGCTGGGTATATACCTGGCAATCTATCAGCCGGATACCTGCCTGCATCAGCACCTGTACATAACTGATAAATGCAAATTTGCTGGCATTGGGTGTTTTGCTGAACATGCTTTCGCCAAAAAAAACCTGCCCCATACGAATGCCATAGCAGCCACCCACCAGCTCACCGTTTTGCCAGGCTTCTGCGCTGTGTGCATGGCCAAGCCGGTGCAGTTGGATATAGGCGGCTTTTACTTCTTCGGTGATCCAGGTGCCTTGCTGATCCTTGCGGAAACTGGTTTTACAGCTTGCTATCACTTCTGTAAATGCCTGGTTGGTGGTAAAACTGAACAGCTGCCGGTTGATGACCTGTTTCATGCTCTTGCTTACTTTCAACTCTGCCGGAAACAATACAAACCGGGGATGGGGGCACCACCACAGCGGCGTATCGCCGTCGAACCAGGGAAAGATGCCATTCCGGTAAGCGAGCAGGAGGCGCTCGGGTGAGAGATCGCCGCCCATGGCCAGTAACCCGTCGGGCTGACTCAATTGCACCGGCGGAAACACCAGTTCTTTACCAAGGGCGAATAATGGCATCAGATAAGCTGTTAGCTATGCACTGCTAGCGGTGAATGATTCAACAGGTAACATTCAAAATAGCGGTCAAGCAGTGATCTCCACGGTTGCATTGATACCGCGTTCGGTAATGGCATCACAGAGTGGTTTCAGCGTTTCATAACTGCCATATTTTACCGCGTATTTGCCCTGGCTGTGAATGATCAGTGCGCATTGCTCGGCCTGTTCGGGACTATGGCCACAGATGTCTACGAGGGTTTCTATTACCCATTCAAATGTATTGACCTCATCGTTCCAGACAATCAGCTGGCACGATTTTTCAAGCGAAGTGTCTACCAGCACATCTTCCTCCAGCAGCGTCTCCGGTTGTTCTTTATACGAAAACATACTTAGTACTTTCTGCAAAAATATAAATAATGATTACATAATACCAGTGTTTGCAACATTTAT
>CAXTMV010000155.1:0-3058 GCA_964245425.1 uncultured Flavihumibacter sp.
CTGCAGACTACCGACTAAAATACAGGAATCTATTTATAATACGCCTCGTTCCAGCGCAATTCATTTTTGAAATCATACAAATTCGTGTTTTTGCCAATCAGCACGTATTCTATTCCTGCTATTTCCGCAAAATCCTGCAGGTGTTCGGCTGTCAGGTTCTGGCTATAACAGGTGTGGTGGGCACCGCCTGCAATGATCCAGGCTGCACAGCCTGTTTTCATGCTTGGATAAGGTTTCCATAAAACCCTGGCCACGGGCAGCTTGGGCAGGCTCTGGATGGGGTCAACCGCCACTACCTCGTTTACCAGTAACCGAAAACGGTTGCCCATATCAATAATGGAAGCGTTAATAGCCGGGCCGGCTGCTGAATTGAATACCAGTCGCACTGGGTCTGCCTTACCGCCGATGCCCAATGGATGTATTTCGCAGGAAGGCTTGCCCTTGGCAATCGATTCACAGATCTCCAGCATATGTGACCCCAGCACCAGTTCATTATTGGGATCGAAATGATAGGTATAATCTTCCATAAAGGAGTTGCCGCCTTTTAGCCCGCTGCCCATTATCTTCATTGCGCGTACCAATGCGGCGGTTTTCCAGTCGCCTTCCCCTGCAAAACCATATCCCTTGGCCATTAAACGTTGTGATGCAATGCCCGGCAGTTGTGCCATGCCATGCAGATCTTCAAACGTATCGGTAAAGCCTTTGAAATGACCGGCTTCCAGGAATGTCTGCAAGCCGATTTCTATTTTAGCCGCTTCCCGGAGGGAGGGGTGCTGTTCGCCGCCTTTTACCAGTGCAGGCGCCAGTGAATAACTGTCTGCGTATTCCGCTACCAGCTTATCGATATCGGCATCACTGGTTTCGTTGATCACTTTTACCAGGTCGCCAATGCCATAGGTATTTACAGAATAGCCGAATTTGATTTCCGCTTCCACTTTATCGCCTTCGGTAACGGCCACATTACGCATATTATCGCCAAAACGGGCAAATTTGGCGCCCTGCCAGTCGTACCAGCCGGCGGCGGTTCTGGCCCATCCGTTTATTTGTTCCAGTACCTGCACATCCTGCCAGTGGCCGGCTATTACTTTCCGGTTCATGCGCAGGCGGGTCATCATAAACCCAAATTCCCGATCACCATGGGCGCTCTGGTTCAGGTTCATAAAATCCATATCAATGCTGGCCCAGGGTATATCGCGGTTAAATTGGGTGTGCAGGTGCAGCATGGGTTTTTGCAAAATCTTTAAACCGCCGATCCACATTTTAGCCGGTGAAAAAGTATGCATCCAGCTGATGATACCAATACAGCTTTTGCTGGTATTGGCATCCTGGCATACCTGGTAAATCTCTTCCGCTGTTTTTACCGTTGGTTTCCATATAACGGTTACGGGTACCTGTGGTGCCTCCTGCAGGAAGGCGGCTATTTTCTGTGCATGTTCGGCTACCTGTTGCAGGGTTTCTTCTCCGTACAGGTGCTGGCTACCTGTTACAAACCAGACCTCGAGCGTTTTTAAATTGATCATCTTGGGTTGAGTGTTGCTTACTATACAATTATTCGTTTTCGTTCATGTAGAAAAGGCGTAAGGTCTGGGCGTAGTTGAAGGTTGAAGGTTTTGCTGCAAACCGCATAGCAAACGAACGCAACACTTCGAACGCTATTTCGCCAGGAGATCCACGCTGGTAACTCTTTCCGGAAACCAGATCATCATCTCCCCTTTCCCCCTGTTGGCCCAGCTGTAATAGGGAATGGCGGTAAAAGGCTGTTTAACGGTATTCACATTATTGCCAGACACTATTACCGCAGGCACTTCTGCTTTCAGTACCATTACACCTTCCAGCAGATCCGGTTTAAATTCATTGGTAAAGCTGGTACCGGCCGGCATGATGATATTGGATGTTTTGCCGTTGTTATCGGGCCATTCTGCGCAATAGACCAACGGGCCACGCTGCAGGGCTACCTTGCCAATATCGTCTTTGACCTGCTGGTTGGCGGTGATCCGCCTTACTTCCATAGGCAGGTCTACGTTTACCAGGTCATTCTTTTTCCAGGTGCGGGCAATGACTGCATAACCGTTTTGTAAGGTATAGTCAACGGGCTGGCCATTTACCTTTATGACTGGTTTGGCGGCAGACATGCTTTCAAATTTGTACAGGTCGGATGGTACTACGATGTTTTGCGCCCAGCCCGGGATACGCACCAGCAGATTGAAGGCAGTCGATTTTTTAGGATTGATGTGAAAAGCCAGCGCACCATCCCAGGGATAATTATTTTCCTGCAGCAGCTGAACAGGCGTGTTCATAACCGTTAGATCGGCTGTGCCATTGATAAACAGGTTAACATACAGGTTATCGCCTTTCTGCGCATACATGTATCCCGGTACGGCCGGCAACAGCCGGGCCATATTGGTAGGACAGCAGGAACATTCGAACCAGCCGGAACGGGCGGCTTCCACATCGCCGCCGGTAAACCCGTTGCCAGGGTCGCCACTGCCAACCTGCTTTACCTGCATGGCATTGGTATAGAAAAAAGATTTACCATCCAGTCCTACACCAGCTATCAGGCCATTGTACAAAGATTTTTCCAGCACATCGATGTATTTGGAATCGCCGTGCAGCAAAAACATGCGGTAATTCCAGTACACATTGGCGATGGCCGCACAGGTCTCATTATAGGCTGTTTCATTCGGCAATTCGTAATTGCCGCCAAAACGTTCGCCGTCGCCTTTGGCCCCCACACTTCCCTGCACATAAAACTTCCTGCTCACCATGTTGTTCCATATTTTGTCAATGGCATGGAGCAGTGAGTCGTCGCCGGTAAGTGCTGCTACGTCTGCGATAGCAGAATACAGATAACCGGCGCGCACGGCATGGCCTTCTGCTTCGTCCTGTTCCGTAACCGGTTTATCATCCTGCCAGTAAGAACCGCTTTTCCAGGGGTCGGTGCTTTTGGCATCGTAGCCATTGAAATGACCGCGTTCTTCAATAAAGAATTTTGCGGTGGCCAGGTATTCCTTCTTACCGGTCAGGCGGTACAGTTTTACCAGGCCCATTTCTACAATCT
>CAXTMV010000155.1:3085-13377 GCA_964245425.1 uncultured Flavihumibacter sp.
CGTGGCCCGGGGCGACGTGTTTTTTATCAGGACCGAAAACACTGCAAACCAGGTCGGCGTTTTTTATGGCAATATCAAACAGGTTTCTTTTTTTAGTGGCCATAAAATGTGCCGCCGCGGCTTCATACAAATGACCGGCATTGTACAATTCGTGGCTCAGCTCTCTTTCTTTCTGCCAGCGCTCGGTGCCCGACCACACATGCGGGTGTGCCGGATCAATGGTGCGCGCGGTATATAAATAGCCATCGGGTTCCTGGGCTTTGCCGATAATGGTGATCAGGGAATCGATATAAGCATCCAGCTTTGCATCGGGATGCACGGCCAGTGAATAGGATGCGCCTTCGATTGTTTTATAGATATCGGTATCATCGAACGGGTATTTGGTACAGAATTTACCCTGTTTCTCTGCGGCCATGGTAAAATTCTTTACGCGGCCGGTGTTCTCGCAACGCTCAAAAGAGGCCGGGATGGTAACCGTACGATTGGTCTCTATTTTGGGCAACCAGAATTTATCGGTCAGCTTCACCTGTGTGAACGGAACACCTTGCACGGGATAGTCCTGTTGCTGCGCCGCCAGTGCAGCGGCGGTTAACAAGAATGGAAAAACAAGTATTTTCTTCATATACAATCGTGTTTGAGCTGTTACTAGTTATTACGATGCCTTTGATATTTTCAGTAGCAATGAGCCATGTGCATTTATTTGTTGTGAAAATTTATTTCGGAACATTCCGATGGTTGTTTTTTTCCACAAATCCCTGATTTGCATCTTTCCTTTTAAACCGGCGGCGGCAAAATCAAATGCTACCGGTAACGCATGGTCGCCAATATTGAACATTGCCACATAGTATCCTGCTCCTGCTGCCGCTTCCGAGATCCAGATCAGGCAGCTGTCTGTTTTCAGTATTTGTTTGGGATGCAGGCCTTGCTGGTTCACGGCCAGTACTTCTTCGTTGGTCAGTATTGTTTGTTCAAGTTCGCGGTTTTCCGGCAGGTTTCCGCCGATCATCAGGGGCGATTTATAAATGCTCCAGAAACTTATATGCGTATACAATTCATCTTCCGTAAAGCGGCTGTAGCGTTCCTCCCCTACCGGTCCGCGTTTGGAGAGCTTTCCGATTTGCAGCATGTCGCAATCGGGCCAGTGCCCTGGTCCGCCAATGCCTTCCCATTGTTTGGCGTAATTCATCATTTGCAGCATTTCTTTCCAATTGTCCCAGAAATCGTCAGCCATGCGCCACATATTGCTGTATTGCGTGGCATGGGCGGCTTGCGCAACGGGTGTAGCACCGGGCGATAAGCTTAATACAACTGGTCTGCCGCATTGGTCAATCGCTTTTTTATAGCCTTCTACTTCGGCATTGCTGTAGGGCCTCGACAAATCATCTACCTTAATAAAATCAACGCCCCAGCCTGCATATAATGTCAGCAGCGAATTAAGGTAGGCCTGTGCACCGGGCTGGTTCATGTTCAACCCATACATATGATTCATCCAGGGGCAAATGGAGCTGGTGTCGGCAATCATACTGGCATCGATACCCGGCGCACCCATGACGGGTGTTTTGGCCCATACGGCCTGGCGGGGTATGCCCCGCATAACATGGATGCCGAATTGCAGGCCGAGCGAATGGATATAATCTGCCAAAGGTTTAAAACCATGGCCGCCAAAGGCGGAAGGGAATTTATCGGGCTGCGGTGTAAGCCGGCCCCACTGGTCCATACTCAGCCAGGGAATATAAGAACCATCCTGCAATCTTTTTTGGTAAGGGTTGCCGATAGTACTGCCGGGCGGATTATCATACGACCATAAAAAATCGACCACCACGTATTGCCAGCCATATTTTTTGAGGTGCAGGGCCATATAATCTGCATTGGCCTTTACTTCGTCTTCATGCACGGCCGACCCAAAACAGTTATAGCTGTTCCAGCCCATGGGAGGATGTACCGCCACCTGTGCAACCAAGTGACTGCTGAAGGAAAGTATTGCCAGCAAAAATAAAGCCATCCGCATGTTTTTATTTATTAGACAATTAATAGTTGTCGCCGAAACCATAAACGACCGAACCACAGACTATCGACTATCGACTCTTTATTGTCCGTAATACGAATCCGGTCCATGCTTTCTTTCAAAATGTTTTTTTATCAGGGCGTCTTTCAAACGCGGCGCATCGGCCCTTATCTGTTCTGTTAAATAAGACATCTGCGCAATGGTTTCCAGTACGGCACTGTTGTATACTGCTTTCTCCGGTGTTTTACCCCAGGTAAAGGGTGCATGGCTGCCCACCAGTATCATCTCGAGTTCTTCATAGCTGAATCCTTTTTCCTGCAGGAAATGTATGATCTGGAAACCGGTCTCATATTCATAATTCCCTTTTATCATATCATCGCTCATGGGCGGAGCACAGGGAATATCTACGGTATTGTGATCGGCATGCGTGGTACCATAAATAGGAATATCGCGGAGCGACTGGGCCCAGGCGGTTGCATAGGTAGAGTGCGTATGTACAATGCCCCCTATGTTTTCCCAGTGTTTGTATAATACGGCATGTGTTTTTGTATCGGAGGAAGGGCGCAGTTTGCCTTTTACGGTATTGCCATCAAAATCTACGATGACCATTTTATCGGGCGACAAATCTGCATAGGGCACACCACTGGGTTTGATGGCAAAGACGCCCAGGCTACGGTCTGCGGCGCTTACATTGCCAAAGGTAAACAGCACCAGTCCCAGCTCGGGCAATTGCATATTCGCTTTGTAAGCGGCCTGTTGAATATGTTCGTATTTACTCATGGTTAGTCGCTGTTATTTTAGATCCTATGCAGTTGAACAGTTCGGTATTTGATTCACAGTTCGCCGGCGAAGCAAAGGAACGACGAACTATCAAACCATCGAACCAACGAACTAAGAACTTGTAAAAGTCCCTAACATTGTATAGGCAAGGTACCTGTTCTTATAAATGGAAACATGCTTTTTATCAGGCTGGTAGGTTGTGTCAAAACCCTGGCCAATCACCTGCATGGCATCTTCTACTTTATCATAGAGGCCGGCTGCGGTGGCCGCGAACATGGCTGCGCCCAGGGCGCAGGTTTGTTCAGATTTGTGCAGGCGGATGGGCATATCCATGGTGTCTGCCATCAGCTGCATAATAAAGGGCGATTTTTTTGCCACGCCACCGAGGCCAATCAGGCCCTTAACGGGGATGCCTTCTTCATTAAACCGATCCACAATTTTTTTTGCGCCAAAACAGGTGGCTTCTACCAGTGCCCTGAACAGGCGCGGCGCATCCGTGCCCAGGCTGAGCCCTGTAAAACTGCCCTTCAGTAACTGGTTAGCGTCTGGTGTGCGTCGGCCGTTCAGCCAGTCGGTCGCCAGCTCACTGTTTTCATCCGGTACCAGCAGCGCGGCCTGTTTACTGAGTTCTGTAATTATGTTGCCCGTCAGTTCTTTTTCCAAAGCCATAGCGGTGGTTGCATCCACAGCGGCAACATGCGGCAGCAATTGTTGCAGCGACCAGGCCAATATATTTTTAAACCAGGCATAGGCATCGCCGAAGGCTGACTGCCCCGCTTCCATGCCCATCATACCGGGTATAATGGAACCGGGCACCTGACCGCAGATGCCTTTGATGAGTTTGTCACCTACTTCTGCAATAGGCGCCAGCAGCATATCGCAGGTGGAAGTACCCATCACTTTGCTGAGGTGATAGGGCTCAATCTGGCCCCCCACGGCACCCATATGAGCGTCAAAAGCACCTACGCCAATGACCGTGTCGGCGGGCAGCCCCAGTCTGAGGGCCCAGGCCGGGGAGATAATACCGGCGGGCTTGTCTGCAGTATAGGTTTCTGTAAAAAGATTTTTTGTGATGCCTTTCAGCAATCCGTCCCAAGAGGCAAAAAAGTCATCGGGTGGCAATCCGCCAAATGCAGCCGCCCACAATGCTTTATGCCCGGCTGCGCACACACCACGCTTCATAGCGTGTACATTTTCTCCGCCCGTTAGTAAAAAAGGAATCCAGTCGCAATGCTCTACCCACGAGTACATAGCATTTCTTACCTGCTCATCTGCCCTGCGGATGCGCAGCAATTTGGCCCAGAACCATTCAGAGGAATAGATGCCGCCCACAAACTGGAGATAGTTAACAGGAAATGTTGCGGCGTGCTCGTTCAGCTCAGCAGCTTCCTTAACGGCTGTATGATCTTTCCACAACACAAACATGGCGTTGGGGTTATTTTCAAAACCGGGTAGCAAAGCCAGCGGCGTGCCGGAAGCGTCTACGGCCACGGGCGTAGAACCTGTTGTATCAATGGAGATGCCTTTTACCTGCGCCGCTACGGAGGCTCCGGTCTTTTGCAGGCATTCCTAAATGCTGTATTCAAGTCCTTCTATGTAGTCGAGCGGGTGCTGGCGGAACTGGTTGAGGGCGGCGTTGCAATACAATCCATCCCGCCACCGGGGATAATGAAAAACGGCAGCGGCCAGTTCTTCGCCGTTCCGGGCATTTACAATCACGGACCGCACAGAATCGGTGCCGTAGTCGACCCCTATTACAAAAGCATCTTTCATCATTGCTGGCAAGCTGTTGAAGGAACAAGATAGCAATTATTTCAAAATAAGTGTCAAATTAACATTTATTTTTTGCGGCGCGCTTGCAGAGACGTTTTTCCTTGGCTGCGCTTTTATCGCACAGGGCCAGCAGGGTTAACCGGGTAATATGCCAACGCTGTTAACGCTGCTGGCCCTGTGCAATTAAAGTTGTGTAAAAAGGCGCTCAAAACCAATATTTGTATAATCGCTGGCAAAAAATAAAACATTGGGATATGCACTAAAATCTTCGGGGCCGTGCATGGTGGTGAGTACCACGGCTTTCATGCCAGCATTCAAAGCCGCTTCCACCCCTTTGGGTGCATCTTCAAAAACAAGACAGTCCGCCGGGGATACCTGTAACAGGCGGGCTGCCTGGAGAAAAGTTTCGGGGTGAGGTTTGCTGACAGCTACATCATCTGCGCTTACGATGGCGGAAAAGAAAGGACGGATCTGCAGGTTATCCAGTACAAAATCAATATTAAAGGGTATGGCCGCAGAGCCGATGGCCATGGCAATATGTTGCGCCCTGGCTTTTTCCAACAAAGCTTCCAGGCCGGTTATTAGTGCCAGGTGTGGCAGGTAAACCTGCTGGTAACGCCTTTCTTTTTCCATCGACACTTCATTCATCCGCGCTTCGCTGATGGTGCCTTCGCCAAATACCCTTACCAGTAATTCGCTGTTCTTGCCATACATCTGTTTTTTTACCGCAGCATAATCCAGGTTACCCTTCAGATCTTCATTGATGAGTTGGTGCCAGGCTTTTGCATGGTATTCCATATCATCTATCATGGTGCCGTTGAGATCGAAGAGAAAGGCTTTAAACATAGTGAAAAGCTGTAGGGTTTAGCTGTGGGGTATAAGGTTTGCGGCAAACGACCTACATCCTGCATTCCACACCGCCTACCCTTATTGAAGGGAGAGTTTATACGTTGTAACGGTATGGTATTTTCCCAAAGGTTTTAAAATAGTGTTTGGAAAGGAAGGCTCGTTGGGTGAATTGGGGAAATGCTGTGTTTCCAGGCAAAGGGCTGTATTTTTATTAATGGGTTTGCCATCGCTGGTTTTGATGCTGCCATCCAGGAAATTACCGGTATAGAACTGCAGGCCGGGCTCGCTGGTAAATACCTGTAGTTTTCTACCGCTGATGGAATCGGTAACGGTGGCGGCCAGCCGCATCAGTTCTGGTCTTTCTCTGAGCACAAAATTGTGATCATACCCACCGGGCACCTGGGCAATGCGTGCACCAATGGCCATCGGCTTAGTAAAATCAAAGGGCGTTCCTTTTACAGGCAATATTTTGCCGGTTGGTATCAGGGTGCTGTCTACCGGCGTATAGGCATCCGCTTCAATCTCCAATATATGATCCAAAATAGTATTGTCTACACTGCCTGTTAAATTAAAATAACTGTGATTGGTGAGGTTAACCGGGGTGGGCTTATCCGTTTCGGCATTATACTCAATGGTCAGTTCATTATTGTTGGAAAGGCTGTAGACAACCGTTACTTTCAGGTTGCCGGGATAGCCTTCTTCACCATCTTTACTGGTATAGCTCAGCGTCAGCATTCCTTTGCCATTCCATTTCGCATCCCATACCTGTTTATCAAATCCTTTTAGCCCGCCATGCAAATGATTTTTGCCATTATTGGTGGCCAGGGTATAAGTGCTGTCACCAATTTTAAATTTGCCATTGGCGATGCGGTTGCCGTAACGGCCGATCAAGGCCCCAAAATAAGGCGGCTTGGCAAGATAGCCGCTGAGGCTGTCGAAGCCCAGCACTATACTGCTCTTAACACCTTTTTTATCGGGCGATACCCAGGAGGTAATGATACCGCCGTAATTGGTAATCTTTACTTCTGTGCCGCTGTCGTTCTTCAACGTGTACAAACTGACCGGCTTGCCGTCTGCCATGCCAAAAGGAAGGCCGGCCGGAATGTTAAAATCTTCCTCCACCTTAGTTTTACCATTGGTATTATTCGTGCAATTCATATGGAAAAATGTTAGTAGTAATAATGCGGGGAAAAAACGGGCAATCGGTTTCATGGTTTATTTTTTTTGCGGGAAATTATTTGAGGTGCCGAAAATACTGAAATAAGTCTTACGTAATAAGTTTTAAGTCCTTTAGCCCGGCAAACAGTTCGTTGTTCGACCGTTCATGGTTCCGTTGCGCAGCGCTGGCTGCAAAAACGATGAACAACGAACGACTGAACTAATACTATGAAGAAAGGACTTACAACTTATCACTTAAAACTTAATTTTGCCGGTAATATGACAAGCGCAGGCAATATTTTACTGATTGACGATGAAGAGAAGCTACGCGGCTTACTCAGCCGTATTGTAAGGCTGGAGGGATTCAGCAT
The DNA here is from genome assembly GCA_964245425.1 of uncultured Flavihumibacter sp. Taxonomy (GTDB): domain Bacteria; phylum Bacteroidota; class Bacteroidia; order Chitinophagales; family Chitinophagaceae; genus JACMLD01. The sequence goes on from CAXTMV010000155.1 coordinate 10,022, forward strand.
TTTTGAAGCCGCCAGCCTTAAGGCCGCTTCGAAGATCCTGGAAAAAGAAGCCATTGACGTTCTGTTATGCGATGTCAAATTGCCTGATGGCACCGGTGTTGATTTTGTGCCGGTGCTGAGGCAGAAGTACCCTTCTACGGAGATTATACTGTTGACGGCTTATGGTAATATAGCCGACGGTGTGCAAGCCATGAAAAGCGGTGCTTTTGATTATATTATCAAAGGCGATGATAACGACAAGATCATTCCGCTGCTAAACAGGGCCGTAGAAAAAGTACAGTTGCAGAAAAGAATTGCACAACTGGAGCAGCAGGTAGGTAAAAAATACGGGTTCGACAGCATCCTGGGCAGTTCACCCGTGGTACAGGAAGCTGTTGCACTGGCCAGGAAAGTAGCACCGACTGAAGCCACCGTACTGTTGCTGGGTGAAACCGGCACGGGAAAAGAAGTATTTGCACAGGCGATCCACAATGGCAGCAAAAGAACCGGCAAGCCTTTTATGGCGCTTAACTGTAGCGCCTTTAACCGGGAACTGCTGGAAAGCGAAATCTTTGGCCATAAGGCCGGGGCCTTTACGGGTGCCTTAAAAGATAAAAAAGGATTGATAGAAGAAGCTTCTGCCGGCACCCTTTTTATGGATGAGATGGGTGAGATGCCGGTTGATCTGCAAGCCAAATTACTGCGCGTGCTGGAGACAAATGAATTTATAAAGGTGGGCGATACCAAACCTACCCGGGTAAATGTGCGCATCATTGCCGCTACCAACCGCGATCTGCAACAGGATGTTAAAGACGGCCGTTTCAGGGAAGACCTGTTTTACCGTATCAATATATTTACCATTACGCTGCCACCCCTGCGCGAAAGAAAAAAAGATATCCCGGTGCTGGCCGATTACTTTATGCAATTGTTCGCACAAAAAACCAATATGCGCATCAGCGGCATGAGCAGCCATTTCCTGGAACACCTGCAACAGCACGAGTGGAAAGGCAATATCCGGGAGTTGAAGAATGAAATGGAACGGGCGGTTATACTGGCAGACGGACCTACCCTGCAAACGAGTCAACTGCCGCTCGACTTACAAAGCACGCATTTCGCAGCCGGTGCTTTATCCGCCTTTGACCTGGCCAGCGTTGAAAAACTGCATATCCTGCGGGTGCTCCATCATACAAAGGGTAATAAGACCGAAACAGCCAGGCTGCTCAATATCGGGCTCACCACTTTGTACCGGAAGATTGAAGAATACGGGCTGTAAAGAAACTGTTGGCTATTCGTTGGTTTCGCAGGTTTTATCATCCCAACGGTCTGCCGGTAGGCAGGGTGTCATCTGCCGGCGAAGCCTGCAGCCCTTCGCATACCGCATACGCAGCCATCCACCAATGTACTATCTTCGCCTGCCTGCCATTACAGCAAAACTACCATTATGAACTTTACAGCATTCATCGGCCTGCTGGCAGCGTTTTTAACTACCACTGCTTTTTTTCCGCAGGTGATTAAGACAGTAAAAACAAAATCGACCGGCGAATTATCCCTGCCCATGTATTCTTTGATGTTTGCCGGAACGGTCAGCTGGCTTATCTATGGCCTGCTGAAACACGACCTGCCGGTTACGCTCGCCAATGCCGTATCCTCATTGGCGTCTTTTGTTATTTTCTATTATAAGATAAGAGAAGTAAGGGCCTCCAAAAAAAAGGAAATAGTATAATTCGGGGGATGCTTTTGTTCAGGGCAGTCTTTTGCTCAATTGCCTTAACAGCGATTCTTTTTCGGCACTCCAATATATTTTTATTCTTCTCATAGCCGATGTATCCATTAACCTGTCGCTGGTGAGGTTTATTTTATCATACTGCTCCCGCCAGGAAAAACCATTGTACTGATAAGTGATCAGGATCTTACCGGCTAGATCTTCATCGGTATAAGAAAAAGTGGTGTAGCCAGGCTTCATCATTTTGGTAAGCAGGAAATGGGCACCCAATACACGGCTTGTATCATCCAGTAAGCCCAGCAATTTATCCACCGCATAAGGTCCGGCATTCCTGCGTATTGTTTCAGCATTATTGCTCAATCTGAATGAAGGCGTAAGATTATTGCCGGATATTACTGCACGATTGTCTATTTTATTCAGGTAGAAATCCATGGAATCCCTGGAAAACACCGCCTGCGATTGGCAGACCTGGCCGGCCAGCACAAACACTGCAAACAAAAAGAATCTCATTCAACGGCTGATTAAGGAGTAAAGATAAGGGCCCCCAGCTGCCGGCCGGCCGCCAGCTTATTCCGGCAGGCTTATCATTTTGACAATTGACCCTTCCAAAACGGAAGGGTTTTCGGTGGGCCACGATTTGGCACCATGCGTCACTAGATGGCTAAACCCGCTCCGCTGGCGGTTTTGGGCTGCTGACAACCACCGGGTCTTTTACAGGGCATGGCATTTGGCAACAGGTAGCCAAACAAAAGAACATGGTACCCTTTTCAAATCACCCAAAAAATGACAGTATATGCTCACCCTTATCCTGATAGCGGCAGGCCTTGCTGGTTTTGTGCTATTCTTTAAAGCAATCGACTTTTTCGATAAAATCTGAGCTGAGAGAACAAAGAGAAAAAGAGCGGGCGAAACCCAGTAAAATGTCGCACAGCGTCCCTTTGTTCTGCTAGCGCTTAAACCATATTATTATGACTTTTCTATTCATCATCTCCATCCTGGTTTTTTGTTACCTCTGTTATGTACTTATAAAACCGGAAAAATTCTAAAAAGGCTGTAATGTGTAAAACTTACCGTTTTGTGTTACACCCTACCCTTACAGCTCAAACCTTCAAACGTAAAACAATGAACACAGAAATTGCAGGCGTTGTTGCCATGTTTATCACCACCGTACTGCTGGCCATCCCCCTCGGCAGGTATATGGGCAAAGTATACAACGGCGAAAAAACCTGGCTCGACCCGGTACTCCATCCCATTGATACATTATTTTTCAAGCTGGGCGGCGTACAGCCGCAAAGAGACATGAGCTGGCAGCAGAACCTGCTGGCCCTTTTATTCATCAACCTGGCCTGGTTCATCTTTTCCATGTTTGTCTTAATGAATATGGGCTGGTTGCCGCTCAACCCCGATGCCAACCCCTCTATGAGCGCCGACCTGGCATTCAATACCAGCATCAGTTTTATTTCGAATACCAACCTGCAGCATTATTCAGGCGAAAGCGGGGTATCCTATCTCGGACAACTTATACTGATGTTGTTCCAGTTTATCAGTGCAGGTATTGGCATGGCCGCCTGCGCCGTAGTTTTTAAAGCCATGAAAGAAAAGACCACGGACAAGCTGGGTAATATCTACGTTTATTTTATAAAATCCTGTACCC
>CAXTMV010000156.1:0-13213 GCA_964245425.1 uncultured Flavihumibacter sp.
TGTTCTAATAGCATTCAGCTTTTCGTTCTTGTCTTTGTTTTTTTCTTGTTTTTTTTCCTTTCACGGTTTGTTGTAAAATTTCTGCTGATTTTATTCTTTGTTTTTAACGCAGTTGCCGTGTATTTTATCAATACCTACAGCGTTATAATAGATGAAAGCATGGTAGGCAATGTGCTCAATACCAACTATGCAGAATCCAGTAGTTTTTTTTCCATAAAATTAATACTGTATGTTATCCTGCTGGGTATTGTTCCTGGCATTTATATCTTTAAGGCTAAAATAATAAATGTAACAGTAAAGAGATTTTTGGTCATCCTCTCGGTAACACTATTATTTATGTTAACAATAGTATTTGCCAATGCCAAAAATTGGTTATGGATTGACAAAAATTCGAAAACATTGGGCGGTCTGGCCATGCCATGGTGCTATGTGGTGAATATTGGTCTTTTTTATGCACACGAACACCAGAAAAATGAAAAGGAGATTTTATTACCCAATGCCACCATCAAAGACAATGAGAAATCAGTTGTAGTGTTGGTGATTGGAGAATCTGCCAGGAGCCGCAATTTTTCTTTGTATGGATACAATAAAAATACCAACCCTCTTCTTTCCAAGACACCAGGTGTATTTCATTTTAACGCTACTTCCTGTGCCACTTATACAACTGCAGGTGTAAAATGTATCCTGGAACATACCCATACCGATGATTTATACGAGATTTTGCCCAATTATTTATATAGAAATGGTGTAGAGGTTATTTGGCGAACAACGAACTGGGGAGAACCTCCTGTTCATATAAAAAATTATCAAAGCAGGGAAGACTTGATGAAAAATTGTAAGGGCGGGGGCTGTAATTATGATGAAGTGCTGCTGACCAATCTTAAAGAGCAGATATCTGCTAGTACAAAAAATAAGGTCCTTATAATATTACATACCAGTACCAGTCATGGCCCTGCATACAGTCAGAAATATCCGTTACCGTTTGAGACGTTTAAACCCGTTTGCAATAGTGTTGAATTGGGGAATTGTTCTCCTACAGAACTGGTGAACGCTTATGACAATACTATTTGTTATACCGATTATATTTTGTCTGCTGTAATTGAAGATTTAAAACAATTGAAGGAATATAAAAGCGCCATGATTTTTGTTTCTGATCATGGTGAATCTTTAGGAGAGAAGAACCTATATATGCATGGCCTGCCTTTAAGTATGGCACCCAAAGAACAATACGAAATCCCTTTTATAGTTTGGAAATCTGATAACAGTTCAAAACAGCTCAAGCCTACTACTGTATTGTCTCAAAATTATGTATTTCATAGCGTTCTGAATTTTTTAGACATACAAAGCCCTGTTTACAATGAGGAGTTGAATATTTTTAAATAAGGGACCGGGCTGGGCTGCCAGGAAGCTTGCAGGTTATTGATATTTTTTCCGCCGTTGTTGGTGTTTCACCAACCACGGCGGAAAAATATAAAACCCGCTTTGATAGCGGGTTTTAGGTATGATGGACCAGTAATTTGAAATCACTGCTGCGCCTTATTTCCAGCCTCCACCCAAAGCAATGTATAATTCTGCGGACGCATCCAGTTCTGATCTTTTTATCTCCGCCAGGTTCAGTTCGCTTTGCAATACGTTTCCCTGCGCCGTTATTACTTCCAGGTAATTGGCCAGTCCGTTTTTGAAAAGAAGGCTGGCATGAATGGTGGCCTGTTGCAGGGTTTCCACACGGCTTGCTGCAAATGCACGCCTTGCTTTCAGTTTCTCCATTTTTACCAGTGCATCTGATACCTCACCAATGGCATTCAGGACCGTCTGCCGGAACCTTATCACGGTTTTTTCCCGCTCTATTTTTGCCATTTCAAATTGGGTCTTCAATTGTTTGTGTTGCAACAATGGTTGAAAAATACTGCCGCCCACAAGGCCAAACAGGGAGGCAGGAATATTGAACCAATTACTGGCCAGGAAAGAATTGACGCCTCCGTTTGCCGTGATTCTTAGAGCTGGATACAAATCAGCTTTGTATATCCCAACAGTTGCATTGGCAATGGTTAAAGCCAGATCCTGGCTGCGCACATCAGGTCGTAATTGAAGCAATTTAGAAGGTACGCCGGTTGCCAAACTATCCGGAATAACAATGTCATCCAGTAATTGATGTGTTGCCAGCGCATCCGGTAACCTACCTGTTAATATCCGCAGGGCATTTTCCTGCAACACAATATCCTGCGCAAACTGGGGCAGCAGTTCTGCCGCTGTCAGCCGTTGCGCCTGCGCCTGTTGTACTGCCAGCACGGTTACCTGTCCGGCATCATACTGAAGCTTTATGATGGTAACAGTGCTGTCATTTAATAAAACATTTTTTTGCGCAATGGCCAATTGGGTCTTCAGCATAAGAAGGTTGTAATAACCTTGTGCAACATCCCTGACAATAGTCGTTTGCACTGTTTTTTTTGCTTCTGTTGTCTGCAGGTAGGCGGCCAGTGCACTTTTGCTTTTATTCCGGATTTTGCCCCATATATCTGCTTCCCAGGAAATGGCCAGGTTGGCCGAGTAATCTTCAATATGGCTGGTTGCCACACCAAAAGCGCTTAAACTTAGGCCGGTCAGGCTATTGTCTGAAGGGCGGCTAGAACTTGCCGTTACATTAAACCCCAGCTCCGGAATATTGTTCCATTTAGCCTGCCTGAGCAAAAGCCGTGATTGTTCTATGTTCTGAAGGGCTACCTGCATGTCGTAATTATTGACAATGGCACTGTCAATCAGTTGTTGCAGGTCCGGTGCCGTGAAAAAAGTCTTCCATGGTATAGACGCTATGCCGGCAGTATCCGCCATGGCTGTGGTGTCCGCCCTGGCAAATGACGCCGGCAAGACCGGCGTTACCGGCGGGAGATCTTTTGTGATATGGCAGGCAGTTACTGCAATGAAAATAACTAGTAACCCATACCTGTTTATTGATGATTTCATGTTGTGCTTTTTTTAAATTCCTCCTGATCGGTGCTGTAATTTTATTGTGTTAGGGGTACTGGCCGGGGCTCACTGTGTACGACTATTGTAGGATCGCCGGATATTTTTTCCTGCAGCGACTGAAACACGACAAATAGTACAGGGATAATTAAAACCCCCAGTAAAACACCAGAGAGCATGCCACCCACTGCACCCAAACTGATAGAATGGTTTCCCTGTGCAGAAGGACCTGTGGCGATGCTCATGGGAAACAGTCCCACTACAAATGCCAGTGAAGTCATCAGGATTGGGCGCAAGCGCAGCTTTGCCGCTTCCAGCGATGCTTCTATTAAGCCAAATCCTGCTTTCCGGCGCTGCAGGGCAAACTCTACAATCAGGATGGCGTTTTTTGCCAATAGCCCAATCAGCATGATGAGCGCCACCTGTACATAAATATTGTTTTCGATGCCGGAAATTTTAAGAACCGTAAAAACGCCTAATACGCCCGTGGGCACCGAAAAAATAACGGCGAACGGAAGAATATAACTTTCATATTGTGCACATAAAAGAAAATACACAAAAACAAGGCAGAGTATAAAAACAACGGTGGCCTGTCCTGATGAAAGAATTTCTTCACGGGTCTGTCCTGAAAACTCATAGCCAAAACCAGCGGCTAATTTGTCGGCCTCTTCCCTGACGGCTTTGATAGCTTCTCCACTGCTGAATCCGGGTATTGGAATGATATTTATTTCAATTGAATTGTAGAGGTTGTACCGTGAGGCCGTTTCAGATCCATATACACGTGTCAGTTTTACCAGCGTATTAATGGGCACCATATCGCCATTCCTGTTTTTCACGAAGACACGATCCAGTGTAGATGGATCCGCCCTGTCAGCGATATCGGCCTGTACCAGCACGCGGTAGTATTTGCCGAACCGGTTAAAATCGGAAGCCTGTGCACTACCGAAATAAACCTGCATCGTATATAGAATATCCTTCACGCTCACCCCTAGTTGCGAAGCTTTGTCATCGTCAACATCCATCTGTAACTGCGGGTAATCTGCCCTGAATGAAGTAAATGCAAACGCTATTTCTTTTTTTTGCATGAGGCTGCCAATAAAACCATTCACCGTACCACTGAACTTACTGAGCGGAATTCCCACCTTGTCCTGTATAACCAAATCCAACGCCTCTACATTGCTGAATCCGGGAACGGTTGGAAAGTTGAATACAAAAAAATTGCCCCCGGTTATGCCACCCACTTTTGCCCTGATATCGTTCATGATGGCATTGATATCCTTTATTTTTCCTCTTTGCTCGTTTGGCTTGAGCAGGCAAAATACAATGGCCGCGGAGGGACTGGAGGATTGGGTGAGCAAATTAAAACCGGATATGGAAGTAACAATCCGGGTTGCTTCAGCATTTTTAAGCTGGCTTTCGACCTGCTTCATCACACGGGTGGTCACATCGAGGGAAGTACCGGGAGGCGTTGCAATAGATATGGCAACAAAGCCCTGATCTTCTGTTGGAATAAACCCGGTCGGCGTTGATTTTATCAGCATAACGGTTACCAGGATAACCATGACAAGGCCTCCAAGGCTCAGCCATTTGTATTTTATCAGGCCTTTTAAGGCAGCTGAATAACGGTCCGTGAGGGCGGAGAAGCTGCGGTTAAAGCCTGCAAAGAACTTCTCTTTGAAACCCTTTGGTGCATGACTGGTTCTCCGGTCTGCATGTATATCTTTTAAAAATAAGGCCGCCAGCGCAGGGCTCAGGGTAAGGGCATTGATGGCCGAAATAATGATGGCGATGGCCATGGTAAATGCAAACTGCCGGTAAAAAACCCCGGTGGAGCCGCTGAGGAAGCCAACCGGCAAAAATACTGCGGCCATCACCAGTGTAATGGAAATAATGGCCCCCGTTATCTCATGCATGGCGGCTACTGTTGCGGTTTTTGGCTCAAGGTGGTCGTGTTCCATTTTGGCATGAACGGCTTCAACAACAACGATGGCATCATCCACCACAATTCCAATCGCCAGCACCAATGCAAAAAGTGTCAGCAGGTTGATGGTAAATCCAAAGATATACATGAAAAAGAAAGTGCCAACAATGGCCACGGGCACTGCAATGGCGGGAATCAGCGTGGATCGGAAATCCTGCAAAAACAAAAATACCACGATAAATACAAGAATAAAAGCCTCGATCAATGTATGTTCTACCTGTTCTATGGATTGATCAAGGGCGATTTTAGTACTATAGAAATTATTATACTTTATTCCTTCCGGAAATTTCTTGGATTCTGCCGCCATCAGTTTATTGATTGCAATCTGGATATCATTGGAATTTGATCCGCCAAGTTGAATAATGCCAAACCCTACTGCTGTTTTGCCATCCACGGAGGTCAGGCTTGAATAGGAGTTGGAACCCAGCTCAATCCTTGCTACATCTTTTAACCGAAGTACAGACCCATCCGCATTGGCGCGAATACTGATATTCCCATAATCTTCCGGCTTATTCAGTTTACCCTTGTATTTAATCACATATTCATAAACTTCCGTACTTTTTTGACCAAACCGGCCGGGCGCTGCCTCCAGGTTTTTATCCTGGATGGCCGCCAGTATTTCATTGGGTGCTACATGGTAAGATTCCATTTGCGAAGGGTTGAGCCAAACACGCATAGAGTAATCCCTGGAACCACCGAAAATCTGTGCTGAACCCACCCCGGGGATCCGTTTTATCTGCGGAATGATATTGATGGCGGCGTAGTTCGACAGAAATGTCTGATCATACTTTTTCTCGTCTTCTGAGTACACCGCCACACCCATAATGAAGCTGGTCTGTTGTTTTACCGTTATGACACCCTGCTGCACCACTTCGGGGGGTAGCTGGCTATTGGCCTGTGAAACCCTGTTTTGAATATTAACGGCAGCCTGATCCGCATTGGTACCTAAATTGAAATAAATGGTGATGGCGAGCGTGCCATCGTTGCTGGCGGTAGAAGTCATGTAAGTCATGTTCTCAACCCCATTGATGGCCTCTTCGATAGAAGGCGCCACTGAGCGTAAAACAGTTTCTGCATTGGCACCGGGATACAAGGCCGTAACCAGCACAGAAGGGGGCGCAATATCGGGAAATTGTTGCAATGGTAATTTGACCAGTGCAATAACACCCAGGATGACGAGCAATATAGCAATAACAGTAGCCGTTACGGGCTGTTCAATAAATTTTTTAAACATGATTGTGTCTTTAAAAATTGGCTTAGTTGGAGGAAACTTTTTCTGCTGGTTTTTGGGGTTGAATGCGCATACCATCCTGCAGCCTGTCCAGGCCTGCCAGCACAATTTGTTCTCCGCCTTTCAATCCTTCCTTTACGAGATAATTGGTTCCATTTTTTCCGGTGATGGTAATAAGCTGTTTTTTAACTTTGTTGCTGTCGGCAACCGCAAAAACATATACTTTGTCCTGTAATTCAATGGTAGCCGACTGAGGTATTGAAATAACATCACTGTGTTTGAGGCCCAGTCGTATTTTGCCGGTATTGCCGGCCCTGAGCATTCCCTGTGGATTAGGAAAGGTTGCCCTTACCGTAATAGCCCCTGTTGTTTTATCAAACTGCCCGTCAATCATATCTATATGTCCTTTCTGGTTGTAACCTGTATTATCTGCCAGCAACAATTCTACCGGGGGTAATTGCTTCAGCTTTTCAGTCAGTGTTGTACCGGGATACTGCTCCCTGAATTTTATAAAATCATTTTCGCCCAGTGAAAAATACACGTGCACATTCTGTACGTTGGAGAGCTGTGTTAATGCAATAGGGTCTACCGGTGCCACCAGGCTTCCCTGTTTTCTCAGCAGCCTGCCTATAAACCCACTCACCGGTGCTTTTATCAAGGTATAACCCAGGTTGATTTGCGCCGTTGAAATATTTGCTTTTGCCTGTTCGATATTTGCTTTGCTAATGTCGTATGCCGACTTAGCGGTTTTCAGTTGGTACTCAGATATTACTTTACCTGCTACCAGCGGGGTTAATTTTTCTACTTCCAGGGATGCATTGACGGAAGCGCCTTCTGCCGCATGCAGGCCGGCTTCCGCGTTGTTCAACGCCGCACGGTAGGGTAGCTCATTGATTTTAAATAAGGCATCGCCCGCTTTTACATATGCACCTTCATCAACATATACCCGATCAAGGGTACCGCTGACCTGTGACCTGATTTCAATATTGTATAACCCTTCAATGGATGCCGGGTATTCCTGGTGGGTTGTATCGTTGGATGTTTCAATTATTTGTACCGGCAGGGAAGGCGGCGGGGGCGCTGCTGGTGCTGCAGCCGGTGCTTCGCCGCAACCAGCTGATAAAAGGGTCAAGGCGAATGAAGCGGGCATCATTACACCCCGGAACATCCTGGAAAAGATAACTGGGAAACGAAAATCTGAATGTTGCATGTGTATTTGATTGTGTTTTTAAAATTTTATTCCAGCTGTAAATAATTTTATGAATGCCAGGCCTGGCATTGGCAAATAGTACAATCGATGAGGACCTGACAGCAGTCACGTCTCTCACACTGTTAACAACAGTGCATAAAAATTAACCGAATGGCGGATGACTGCAACCGTGATGGGAAGTATTATAAACTACGCGGTGATTGTTGTAATAATGCCAGCGATGGCGTCTTTTAATATTTCCTGATTGAATTGTTCTGATTGTCCTTTATTTACAATATTGATACTGATAAGGCCATGCACGACAGACCAGAATGTATAAAATTTCTTGCATGCATCTGTGTCAGGATGGTTACTTTGATCAATGAGTTCCTGGATTACGTCACTGATAATAACTGCCGGAAGATCTTCTGCAGGGAATTTTTTAGCCAATTCACAACAATTCATTTCAATCCCAAACATCAGCTGGTAATATTCCTTTTCTTCAAAAGCGAAAGCCCAGTATGCTAGCCACATGGCTTGCAGCTGCTTTGCCGCGGACCTATGGATAAGCTTTGCTTTTTTTAAACGGCCAGCCAACTGCAGGTGACCCATTATGGTAAATTCAATTAAAAGTGCTTCCTTGTTTTCAAAACAACCATAAATAGCAGAAGCGGTGTATTCAATGGCATCGGCAATTTTGCGCATCGACAGCGCCTGCCAGCCATCCCTTTTCACAATATCCCATCCAGCGTTCAATATATTACAGCGAAGGTGTTCCCGCTGACGGTCAATGCGTTCCCTGCTTCCCATCTTATGCTATTAAAATATTTAACACTGTTAAGCAAACTTACGGTGTTTAGATATTATAACGATCGTTAGTAGGAATATTTTATTAAAATTTATTTTTATTGATGAAGAAGCCGGGGAATAATTGAAGGGACCAGGTCTTTAAAATTGGTAGCACACCGCTGCCGAATTCGGCAAGAATGGAAATGCCATTGATTGGTTGTCGCTGAAAGCACCAGCGCTGCAGGAAGTCTATATTTTGCCGTGCTTTTTTTCAGCTCGTTTAAGGTTCCTGTTATAAAAAAACCCGGGTCGTCAGCATCTTGTCCGATCTCATAAGCTGGCCGTAGCAGGCTAAATCGATGCTTTGGCTAAAGGACGGTTGCCCATAAAAAGTAACGCCATACAAAACAAGGCAGTTTATTAAGCTCCGCAGTGTTGCCATACACGATAAGCTATGCCCGAAATGAATTGTGGGTTGTGCTGACTTGAAATGTTGATTTGCTAAAAGACTGAACAATCGCGTCCGTCCTTCCTTCGCCAGGTGCTTTTTTAGTGATCAAGTGTGTAACAGCAGAAAGTTTAGAAGCTGTCGCTGCGAATGAATCCGTGCTGTTCTTCACAACACTCATATGTTTCAGGATTGGCAGGTAAAATAGCGCTCCTTCCCAATTGTATAAACGGTAAGCGGTCCTAGAACTAAATTTTCTACATTGTCTGACTACAGTGACATACTATTTTTTTAAAATGAGTAAAGTTTATTTCATGTATACCCGAATTATTAGATATGGCCATTTATTTCCCGGTGCAGGGCGGGTGATTTTTTTCTTCAGTGCAATACTGTCGATTGCTTCCTGCCGTCATTCGCCCGCGGGGGAACACTACGGCTTTATTACAAAATTGGGTAATGATACGATTTCGGTTGAGCAGGTAACCCGGTCTAACAACACGGTAACGATTGATTGTGTTGACCGGTTTCCGGCTGTACGGGTAAGACATGCCGACATTGATCTTGCTGCCGACGGCAGCATTCGCCACCTTGTTATGGACATTCATACGCCGGGTGAACCCATCCATCGCCGGGAACGAAAAGTGGTTGCAGACGTTACCGCCGATTCGGTGCATATCTTAAAAACAGATGGTACCGATACCCTACACCTTGACTTTAAAACAGCCGGCGGCATGATAGTGGCGCATGTGCCGCAATTATATAGCCTGTATGAGATCTATTTCGCTGCGGCGTTACAACATGCAGCAGCATTACATGCAAAGGTGGGAGCCCAGGTGCAGATGCAACAGTTTTATATTGACCGGGAGTTCGATGAGTTCCCGTTAGGCGATGTGACGGTACAATCGTTGGGGGCGGGCAAGGCAACCATTACGCACGACTGGCTTGCAGGCACCGGGGAAGCAGTTATGGATAGCAGCTACCGCATGCTCAGCTATTCAGGCGCACAAACAACCTATAAAGTGAAAGTAATCCGAGTTACTGCTGCACCTGACATAAAAAGTATGGCTGGCCGTTTTGAATTGCTGGAAACAGAAAGAGGGCCGGTAAAGCAATTAAGTGTTCGGGATACCGTACGGGCAAAAATTGGCGATGCGGACTTCAGCATTGACTATGCGCGGCCACTGAGGCGTGGACGTAAGCTGTTGGGTGATGTGCTGCCATACGATGAGGTATGGCGAACAGGAGCAAATGCAGCAACGCAGTTTACCACGTCAAAAGCAATAACAATTGCCGGTAAGCAGGTGCCTGCCGGAAAATATACGCTGTGGACCGTGCCGCATACAGGAGGGGTTGATCTTATTGTGAATAAACAGACCGGCCAGTGGGGCACAGAATACGACGAAGCGCAGAACCTGTGGGTAGCGGGTATGAATATCGCCGCGCTTCCCGTACCAGTAGAAAAGTTCAGCATTGCTATACTTCCAGGCGAAGGGCAGCACGGAAGCCTGGTAATGGAATGGGGGTCTTTTAGGTGGACGGCACCAATAGAAGTGCGGGCGGCAAGCAAATAAGGACGCTTGCGTTTGCGCCCCAATCATCGCCCGTACGGTCCTTTTGAATACAAGGGTTTGTTTAACCCTTCGCAGGCACAAGATCATCATTCAATAATTGACTGTAAGCGGCCGTCGTATTCTTTTATCCTGCTACAATAGCCAGTAGCGTTCAACATAAATCTTTACAACGGTTTAATACACTGGAATAAGCAAAGACTAGTGACTTGAAATAATTATACCTTACCGTCCAGTTCAGCTTACCTGTACGTAGAATTTGGGCTACTTAATGGAATAAAATCTTAGTAATCCATTGTTTTTTAACAAGAATATGTTATTTTTGACATAGTTAATTGGATATTACTCCATTAATACCAGATAATACTACATAAGTAAGGTAAAAACGTGCGTTTTGAACAAGCTATACAACCGTTTGCAGGTCAACCGCTGACACAGCAGATTCTCATGGATGTGCTCAAGGATTACCGATGGCCGCATAACAAGACCCAAGAATTGGTAAGACAGGAAATGCTCATCCCCATCAAGCGCGGGCTTTATATTACCGGGCCGGAATTAAATTTCCCCAGGCCCTCTAATTTTTTACTTGCCAACCATTTGTATGGACCGAGTTATGTGTCGTTGGAAACAGCGTTGTCCTATTGGGGGCTGATTCCCGAAAAGGTGGTGGCCACTACTTCAATGACCACGGGTGCGTCGCGGGTTTTCCGAACACCGGTTGGCCGTTTTCAATATATTCATGCCAAGCTGCCTTACTATAGTTTCGGCCAACAGATGGTGCGGGTGGGAGAAAAGCAAAACGTATTGATGGCTTCCAAAGAAAAGGCGCTGTGCGATAAACTCATAACCGGCAGGGGGATTTTGTTGAGAAGTGTGCAACAGGCATTGGCCTGGTTGCTGGAGGATGTAAGAATGGAAAGAGAACAACTGAGAGCATTCAACACCCGTGTAATGGCGCAGTGGACAGCAGATTCACCAAAGCAATCAAGTCTCAATATTTTAATTAAGACAATTCAACGTTTATGATCCCAGAGTGGATTGCCAGGTATAATCCTGGAAACACTGACGAAGCCCGGCAGGTCCTGCAGGAAATTATGCAGGAGATCGCCCTTGCTGGTCTCGCCCGCAGTGGCTTTTTCGAAGTGGCCGCGTTTTATGGCGGCACAGCCTTGCGCATCCTGCACGGACTTGACCGTTTTTCTGAAGATCTTGATTTTTCTCTGCTAGCGGTTGATTCAAATTTTTCACTCGCTCCCTATCTCGAAGGCATGGTCAGGGAATTTGCCGCGCTCGGCATTGAAATAAGCGTGGAGGAAAAAAACAAAACCAAACAATCCGCCATCGACTCCGCATTCTTAAAACCAAATACAGCCTGGCAGGAACTAACATTAAAAAGCATTATCCCAACGGAGAAACCCGCCGGCATGCAAGCTACGATAAAAATCAAACTCGAAGTCGACAAGCATCCGCCGCTGGGTTTTGCCACGGAAGAAAAATTATTACTGCAACCTGTATCGTTTTACGTCAAGTGTTATGTGTTGCCAGATTTGTTTGCTGGCAAAATGCATGCATTGCTATTCCGTACATGGAAAAACCGCGTCAAGGGACGCGACTGGTACGACATGGAGTGGTATATAAAAAAAGGCGTGCCTTTACACCTCGAACATTTAGCGCAACGCGCTTTTAATAGCCGAAACTGGCCGTCTAAAAAAATAACTGAAAACGATTTTCGCGATCTGCTTGCAAAAAAAATAGACAGCGTCAACTTTGAACGGGTAAGAGATGATGTTGAGCCATTTATTAAAGATGACCTGAAGCTACATATCTGGGGCGTGAAATACTTCCACGACCTCGCTGCAAATATTCGCTTCACATAAGGTAAGCCAAGGGACATTGATATCCGCTTGGGATTATTAAAACGAACAAAAGAAAGTTCTTATCTTGGAAAATTCAGATCTCAAACTGATCGGATATAGGGTTCGCTTACATATACACTGATGATTAGTTCCTTTTTTTGTAATGTACAAAATCAACTTTTGTGAAATATAAGTGGTCACCAGGCAACGTCCTTTGCGTTATAACAGGCTGTGTCTGTATATATTTATTTGCATTGTCAAAAGAGGGAGACGCACCTTTAGCAGGCACCTATCTAGCTTTGTTCTGCATCATTTGTCTAATCGCGGACTTTTTTCTTCAAAATATATTTAGACAAAAGAAAATTTTGTGGACTATAGAGCTAGTGACAATAGTGCTAATTATACTTCTAAATATCAAAAATGTCAAAACGAATCCTTGACCGAGAAAGCGGCGCTGATTTGGAAGGACGTTGATATTTAAACTCTTCGAACTATACACGGCAGGCAACATGCGGCTTGCTAATAGGCTGGCTGGACGTTAAAGCAATCAGCAGTTTATCTTTAATCGGCAGTAGTTGTAGGGCGATCGTTTCTAAAACAAATTTCATCGGACAGGGCTAAAGTAGGGACTTCGAAACGATGTCAAAAGAAAGTTCTTTCACTGAAAGCCTTGCCTGGCATTGGTTGCAGGGCATAAAAAAACCCCTCCAAAAAGAGGGGTGTAGTGCCCACGAAAGGAATCTCAACATCGTGGGCGATAATATCTTATAAACAATGCGTGTCAAATAGGTGTCATTAAATTTAAAACAGCGCAAATACGTGACGGTTTTGCGTGCTTCTTTTCGCTTTTCCCATATCTTTTTAAAGGTAAAGGATTTTTAAATATTAAGTGATGGAATTATAGAAATAATTTATAACAGGGAAAATCTAGACAACGTTATTTTTTAACAATACTTCATATAATTATCTCTGTAATCAGATCATCAGGCCATGAAATGTGAACAGCCAGCTCATAGCATATGTTTTATAACTTTTGCAGATAAACATGTAGACTCAAATAAGCTTCCTTTAAATGAAAATTACTGCTATATAACTTGCCTCGCATTTACAATACTATCTTGGACTCTTTCAATAGCAATAAGAACTGTTCTTAGTTTCATATATTCAGTATAATTGACTTTGTTCTAACC
>CAXTMV010000157.1:0-5213 GCA_964245425.1 uncultured Flavihumibacter sp.
GATCCGGGGATGGTGAGTGAACTAGATAATAAACTGAAGTCCTTAAAATAATTTTTTAACAAAAAATCGTTCCAGAGATGCCTTGTGGTAAAAAGAGAAAGCGTCATAAGATTGCGACGCACAAACGTAAAAAGAGACTCAGAAAGAATCGTCATAAGAAGAGAAATAAATAATTTTTCCTTCAGGGCCCGTAAATATATAGCGGGCCCTGTTTTTCTTTTTTTGCTGAACTCCCTGACCTGCCTTCTGTAATTGTAATGGTTTGCAAGTTGGCATTGTTGTAAGATTATAGATAACCGGCACGCAGAACCGCTTCAGCACCTTCCTTTTAGTGTGTGATGGTCATACTTGTTAAAGTAATTAAGATTGAACAAGGAACTTATTATTAACGCCGCTCCGCAGGGAGTAGAAATTGCCCTTTTAGAGGATAAAAAATTAGTAGAACTGCATAACGAAAAGACGGATGCCAGTTTTGCTGTGGGTGATTTATACCTTGGAAAAGTAAAGAAACTTATTCCGGGGTTAAATGCTGCATTTGTAGATGTGGGCTTTGAGAAGGATGCTTTTCTGCATTATACGGATCTGAGCCCTTATGCCAGGTCTTTATTGAAATTTACGCAGGTAGCCATTACCGATCAGCACGAAAACGGTTTTGATTTCGGTCAGTTCCAGGTAGAGCCTGAGATCATTAAAACAGGTAAGATAAATGAAGTGCTGGGTGGCAAGCCTAATATACTGGTTCAGATTTTAAAGGAACCCATTGCAGCCAAAGGCCCGCGCCTGAGCTGCGAAATTTCATTGCCAGGCCGATTTGTAGTGATAACCCCCTTCAATGATATTGTTGCGGTGTCAAGGAAGATTCATTCTTCCGATGAAAGAAAACGCCTGCAGAAGATCATCGAAGCCATCAAGCCTAAAAACTTTGGGGTTATTGTACGCACCGCCGCCGAAGGAAAAAATACCGCCGAACTGCACGAAGACTTATTGGCCCTGGTAGAAACCTGGAAAATCATACAGCAAAACCTAAAGAACGCGGTGGCTCCTGCCAAAGTGCTGAGCGAACAAACCAAAACCACCAGCATATTGCGCGACCTGCTGAATGAAGATTTTAACCGCATTGTTGTAAATGACAAGAACATTTTTAACGATGCTAAAAACTATATTCAGCGCATTGCACCAGAGAAGGCTGATATTGTTTCCTTTTACCATAACGGCTCACCCATTTTTGACCAGTTTGGCGTAACCAAACAGGTTAAAGCCGCTTTTGGAAAAACGGTTAACCTGCCCAGTGGTGCTTACCTTATTATTGAACATACCGAGGCCCTGCACGTAATTGACGTAAACAGCGGCTACAAAAGTGTTAGCAATAACCAGGAGCAGAATGCGTTGGAAACAAATATGGAGGCTGCCGATGAAATAGCCAGGCAGCTGCGCCTGCGCGATCTGGGCGGCATCATTGTGGCCGATTTTATTGACATGAAGCTTCCGGACAATAAGCGCAAACTAATGGAAGCAATGGAAGGCTTTATGCGTACGGACCGTGCCAAGCATGCGGTATTACCGATTTCTAAATTTGGGTTGATGCAGATTACGCGGCAACGTATGAAGCCCGAAGTAAACATTAATACCCAGGAGATCTGCCCCAGCTGCAACGGCACCGGTAAAATATCCAGCGCACTGATCCTGGAAGACGAGATTGAAAAGAATTTGAATTACCTGCTTACTCATAAGCATACCGATCTTACCCTGGTGGTACACCCTATTATGTTTGCTTACCTTACCCGGGGCGGTATTTTCAGATCAAGACTGTGGAAATGGCGCTGGAAGCATAAACAACGTCTCCGCCTCAAAGAAAATACGAATTATCATCTTACCGAATTTCATTTTTATGATAAGCATGAAGAGGAAATAAAATTATAAGAAAGGTTAGAAGACAAAAATCGTCCCGGTTTCGGGACGATTTTTTTGTTTCATACAGCCATGCGTTTACCAGGTTAGTTATCCCAGAAAATCTTTGGTGAAAACAGGGTATTATTAGTGGCCGGAACGGGCACATTGGCAGGGTTATAAGAATATTCACTTTGCGTATACTCATATCTGCGCGGAACACCGTTGGTGCCCGATACCGCTGTTAAGGCGGGCGAGCCCGTACGGCGCCATACCGTCCAGGCCTCGGGGTTCAAAAACAGCGCAATGTATTCCTGCTGGGCAATTTGTGCAATGGCACCGGCATTGGTAGCAGGCAATGTGCCGTTGGCAGCAATATAGGTGGCCATATCTCCTGCGCTTACGCCCAGTTTTGTTAGATTGGCGGTTATTGCCTGCTGGTAGGCCGTTTGGGCACCTGCAATATTGCTTTGTGCGGTTACCGTTGCCTCGGCTTTCATAAACAACAACTCATCGTATGTAATAAATTCTGTAGGTGCGTCGATGGCGCCATAGTGTTCATTTAGCCCGCCGTAGTGGTTTTTATTCTGCCCCAGGCCATCATTGGCCGGATCGTAAAAAATGGCATAGCGCGGATCGTTGAGGCTGGTGAGCATGGCTGCGAGCGGGCTGTTGGTAAATGTTGTATACCCCGGCCGGTCTCGGTTGAACTGGTACCAGGGGTTGGCAGCCGTTTCTGCGCTGTACCAGGTATATTGTGCATTGTCTGCGGTGCCGCTGAAAGCAGACGCCAGTTCTGTAAGCGCGCTGGTAGCCATGGCAATATTGTTCTTGCTCTGGTGGATGAATAACCTTGCTTTGATAGCATGTCCGAACTTGATCCATTTAGATGCATCCCCTCCATATATAACGTCATCGGCCCCTGGCGTGGCAATACCGATATTGGTATTTTTCAGGTAGGCGATGCCTTGGTCTACCAGGCTGGCAATGGTATCGTACAAAGCTTTGTCATCATCGTATTTGGGTGTTAAAGAACCCCCTGTCAGGTTGCCTTTTGCCGCATCTGAATAAGGCACTTTGCCCCATTGGTCTACCGTAACCTGCAGGGTATAGGCCATAATGATGCGCGACATGCCGCTGTAAATAGCATAATTGCCCTTGTCGGCAATCTGCATCAGGGTGGCATTGTTTTCCACAACAGACGTATACATGTCTATCCAGGCATTGTCGAAGGTTCCGGCGTTTACACCATACTGGTAGATGGTCTGGCTTTGCTGGCTTTTACCAAAAACCTGCTGGTCAAAATAAGACCCAAATCTTGAGATGTCACCACCTACCACATAACCCAGGGCGGCTTCTGTAGTACTCAGCAGCAAAGGTGGCGTTACGGCAGCCACCACATTCGGGTTGTTGTTGACGTCAGTAAAAAAAGTCTTTTTGCAAGATGGAAGCAAGGCTGTTGCTAACAGGCCTGCTAATATTATTTTATATTTCATACTGGTAATATGTAAGTTTACTGAATTTAAAAACCAAGGTTCAGCCGGGCGCCATAGCTCCTGGTGCCGGGGTTGTTAAAATAATCAAGCCCTTGTGCATTGGCCGGGCCGGTTAAACTTGTTTCCGGATCCACTCCATCGTATTTCGTCCATACATGCAGGTTATTGGCAAAAAAGGTGATGGAGAAATTGGTGAAATGCATTTTCTGGATCAGTAGTTTCGGAAACTGGTAGGTGAGGCTCAGTTGCCTGATCCGGGTAAAGCCTGCATTTTCTACGTCGAAATCCTGTCCGCCACCAAAACTGCTCCCGATGTTTTGCCAGTAATATTCAGACAAGGTGGTTACATTTTTAGGATCATTGGCAGCACCCGGGCCTGCCAGTTCTGTAACACCATCGGAACCATAATGCACTACATTGCCACTGTTGTCCAGGTGGCCCAGCAGCCCGTTGAATACTGCATTGGAGCCCCTGTTGGCTGTTTCAATGGCCGTGCCTTTATTGGCCAGCGCACCACGGGTACCATTCCACATCTGGCCGCCATGTTTTACATCAACCTGTACGCCCAGCACAAAATCCCTCCAGGTAATATTGCTGATCACAGAGCCTATCCAGTCAGGATTGGTATTACCGATAACCAGGTTGGGGCCTACACCAAACGCCAATGGCTGACCGTAATTGGGGTCTGATTTAACATCATCAATCAGCAGGGGACTTTTTGTATTGTTCAGATCGCTGTGTGGTGTAGTATTGCCATAAATAACGCCGTAGGGTTGTCCAACCACGGCATCAATTTCTGCTTCGCCGGCACCAAACCCGGCTATCAGGAACCTGTCTTGTCCATTGTACAAAGCCAATACCTTGCTTACATTGCGCGACCAGTTGAAATTGACATCCCACTGCAAATCCTTGTTTTTAACAGGCGTGGTATTCAATGTTACTTCCAGTCCTTTGTTCTGTATGCTACCCGCATTTACTACTTTGCCGGCAAAACCAGTTGAGTAGGGCAGGCTGATGGGATAAATATCATCGGTAGTTTTACTGTAATATCCTGTAAAAGACAGGTTGATCCGGTTTCTCAGGAAGCCGAGGTCTGCACCTGCTTCATAAGAATAAGTATGTTCCGGTTTAAGCACCTGTCCGCCACCAATGGTGGTAGTACCGGAACTAATCTGGTAACCCGGAACGCCATTGATGGGGAAGGTGATGCCCCCTGTAAAACCATCCAGGAAAGTGGCGGTTGAATAAGGTGTTGTAAGCGCATAGATGCCTGCATCTTTACCGGTTCCGGCAATGGAAGCCCGTAATTTGCCGAAAGACAATACAGGATTGTTTTTCAGCGCCGGCAATTCAGTAAATACCCAACCCAGGCTGGCAGAAGGATAAAAGAAGGTATTGTGCGCTGCAGGCAATGTGGAGGTTTCTTCACGCCGGCCGCTTACGGTGAGGTACAGAATATTGTTATACGACAGGTCGAGTGATCCATAAAAAGCCATGGTCCTTTTTCGTTGTTCTGCTTCACTGGCCTGGATGGCGGCTGCATTGCTGATATCAACGAAGCCCGGCAATGCCAGCGTGGTGCCTGATATATGACGGTTGCTTTGATCAAGTACAAAATAATTATGGCCGAGTATCAAAGCTGCTGATAGTTTGGAGCTGAGTTGTTTTTTAAGGTTGATGGTAAAATCAGAATTAAACTGGCGGCTGCTGTAGTCCGTTAGATAAACGGCCCCGGCGGCAAATGCCCGGGAGTTGATATCGTATGAATTTTTGTCATTCTGGAAGTAAACGTCACCGCCCAGCCGTTCATTAAAACCTATCCAGTCGTTT
>CAXTMV010000157.1:5223-13182 GCA_964245425.1 uncultured Flavihumibacter sp.
GATCCAGTTTTGAATTGAAAGGTTCTTTGTTTACAGACCAGTAAGGATTGTCGTAACCGCCGCCGCCGCGGTAATTCCGCTGGTTGCCATCTGCCAGTAGAAAAGAGGCGGGATCTTTTGCACCGCTGGCGCCATTTGAATTATCAAAAGTAGCGGGTGTACGGGTTAAACCCAGCATTACACCAGAAAGGTTGGAACCCTGCTGTGTTTTATCATTGGTAGAATTGATATAAGTGGCTCCACCCGAGATATTGAACTTGCTTGAGATGGCTGCCTGGCCGCTGAGGCTGAAAGTTGTTTTAACATATTTGCTCAATGGTATAATGCCATTCTGGTATACATTACCCAGCCCCAGCCGGTAGCTGGATTTTTCTGTATTACCGGTCAGTGAAACATTGTTGTTATAGGTTACACCTGTCTGAAAAAATTTGTACCGGTCGTATGGCGTAACCGGCGTTTTAGCCGAGGGGTCCGACTTGCCAACGATGTTGCCATTTTTGTCAAAGGCATAATTGCTGGCCCCGTTCCAGGCAAGCGTATCTATTCTTGCGCCCCAGGAAGTAGAGGAGCCTGTTTCAGGCGCCTGGTATTGGCCGGCTTCGCCCTGCGAATAGGTATTTTGCAAACCGGGCAACTGGCTTACCTTATCTATTGTTATGGAAGAATTGAATGCCACGGCCGTACCGCGTTTGCCCATCTTACCTTTTTTGGTGGTAATGATCAAAGCACCGCTGGAAGCCTGTATGCCATATAAGGCGGTTGCAGCAGGGCCTTTCAGAACGGTTATCGACTCAATATCATCCGGGTTAATATCGATGCCCCGATTGGTGGGCTGGGCACCACCCAGCAGATCTGCATTGGCACCGGATGATTGAAAGCCGTTGAAAGTAGGATCGAAATTATTAACCGTATTATCTATCGGCACACCGTCTACCACCATCAGTGGTTGGTTGTTTTGCGTAAGAGAAGTAGCCCCTCTCAGCCGGATATAGGTGCTGCCGCCCGGATCGCCGGAGCTGTTGATAACCGTTAGACCGGAAACCTTTCCGTTTAGTTCACTCAAAGGATTGCCGCTGCCCGATTTATTCAAAGCATCGTTGCCCACGGTTTGTGTAGCATAACCGAGTGATCTTTTTTCTCTTTTGATACCGAGTGCCGTAACCACCACCTCGCTTAAACCCTGGGCATCTGCCGTGAGGGATATATTCAGGTTATCTGCAGCGGCGGTTACCTGTTTGGGTGCAAAACCGATAGCACTGATAATTAACGTCGATCCTGGTTTGGCATTTATCTGGAAACTTCCGTCTATGCCGGCTTTTACCCCGACCTTGGTTCCTTTGATATTTACAGATGCATCGCCAATACCGGCACCGCTGGTATCTGTAACTTTTCCCCGTACAGCAATATTCTGCGCAAGCAGGCAGGGCGCAGAAAAAATAAGCAGTACGGAAAGCAATCCATACAATTTTTTCATAATACACATTTTTGGTTCATTAATATAATTTTGTGAATGGGCATAAGGGTTTCTGCCGCAGGTTAGCGGCACCTGCAACAGTTATCTTATCTTGTATCAACGGTTAGGTAATTGCGGACAATCAATCGGGGCGGTGGCAGTTGCTAAATAAAACTTAATTTTCAGGCAACTGGATCGATGACAAATTAAAAATCAAAAAAGCTGCATTTTTAATTCTTACTAGATAAGCTCCCCGTTTAAAATATTTGTTATTGCATTGTTAACCGGTTTCGCAAATATATCAATGAGTAAAAAAGAAATCATAAAGAGGCCTTCGATCGGATCGATCCATGATAAGATTACAACTATATATACATGTATATAATACGCAACTGTAGAAAATATTCAACAGCTATGAAAGGCAGCATTTATTTATAGGGAAGCCGCATGGGCCGGGCTGTAAAAAGAACAGGATAAATACAAACGGCAGCGCACGCAAAAAAAGCCGCCTTATTAATAAGCCGGCTTTTGCAAGGATGATAATTTATTATTGCTGCAGAACCAATTTGAAAGGGCCCTGGTCCACGCCATTCGCAGCTATTTCAACCGTAAGCGTAATGTATTTTGTGCAGGAGAATACGTAACCCGAACCTGAAGTACTGGAGGCGACATATGCCGGCGGTCCGAAATAATTACCGAAGTTGACATTTGGAATAGTGGCCGCGCCTGTTGTGGGCGCTACATTTACTACCAACGGTTTTGAAATGGTTCCATACAACGGGTTGGGCCAAATGGCAGACAGGTTAATCTGGTTGGCAGCGGGGCCATCGGTAACCGTTACAAGATCGCCTGGCGACCAGTCCTGCCAGTCGTCTTTCACCACCTTATAAGTACCGGCCATGCCACCGGTGAAAGGGCAGACAATATAGGCCGTAAACGAAAAGGCGGAAAAATAAGCCGGGCCTGTTATTAAACCACCACCGCCATTATCGCCCGCATTATTGATATCATAGGTAAGGCCGCTCTTGGTAACGGCCCGGGGAAAGAAAGTAAATAAGGCACCGGGTGTAAAGCTGGAGGCTGCAACGCCAAAAGCCGTACCCAGTTCTACCGGCGTTACACTCAGCGCCACCTTGCTGCCGGCTGTATAAGGAACAGATTTAACCATTTTCCAGAGCGTGGTATCGGTTGAAGTGCCCTGGGTAGCAAATATAATGATGTGATCGACTGTTTCTCCCAGTGGGTACTGGTGAACAACAATCCCTATTTGCGAGCTGGCGCTGGAAGTAATCAGGTTGGCGCTGATGGAACTGTCCTGCACCAGGTAACTTCCTATTTTGAGGTTGGTGACATCTGTAAGCGGGTTGATATTGCCACCTGTTTTTTTACAGGAATTAAGATTAAACAGCAGGACCCCGACCGCCATAATTGTAACTAAGCATTTCTTCATAGCTCTTTTTTTAAAATTATTTAATGAATGTATCGGAGTTGTTATCCCAAAATACTTTTTGAACGGAATTGCCCGGGTCTTTCTGGGAAGGTGCATTTGAGTTCCGGTTAACAAACACAGAAGGGTAAAAGAAAGAACGCATAAAGAAGCCGGGGTTGGGTACGGCCACCGCCAGCTGTGCATTTCCGGGCTTGCCGGTTCGCCTGATATTGTTGTATGACTCAATACCGTTGCCCCAAAGTGCCAGGTAGTATTCCGACATAACAATATTCAACTTTGAATCGGTTGTAGCCGCTGTATCATAATTGTTTGATACCAGCGTAATATAATTGCTGATCTGCGTAGCAGTTGGTACTAATGTTGGATCGGGTGTTACACTAACGGTAGCGGGGAAGGCCATCACTTTATTGATAGAGGCAGTAATACCTGCTACCATTAATGATTTGGCAGATCCCTGGCTGCTAATACCCAGCGTAAGTGATGCTTCTGCTTCCAGGAAAGAAGTAAAAGAAGACAGCCAAATAGGATTGATGCCCGCTCCCTGTCCGCCTAAGCCCAGGCTTACAGGTTTAAACTGGTTGGCATCAAACTGTCCGCCGGCGGGGTATACACCCCAGGCAGTGGTATAGCTTCCGTCTGGGGGGGCGCCGCTGTTGTCTCCGTGATCGCGGCCATGATAACCCTTGCCTACGGTGCAATAAGGCGTCTGGTCGGGTACGCTCGGGTACCAGGATGGAAAACTGGAAGACCCAAACTGGGATTTTGCAAAACAGGGGCAGGTAGAAGAGGTTGCCCATGAATAGGTACCAACCTGCCGGTAAAAATAATAGCGAAGCCGGGGGTCGCCGCTCTGGTTAACAATGCCGCCATATTTCTGGGATGCCATCAGCCACATAAAATAATTGGACAGGTATTCACCGTTTCCGTTATTGGTATAATCGGAAGCGTAATGGGTATGCCGGCTATCTGGCGAAGTAACGGAGGTTCCGTAACGGAATACAAAATCCTGGTCGGCGGTTTTAATCAGGTTGTTCTCGGTCAGCAGTGCCTGGATCTTTGGCGTTACGGTATTATCCACCAGGCGGGCCTGCATGTAAAACTTAAGTTTGAGCGTTTTGCTCAATGCAACCCAGCTGGTTTTTGTTCCGCCATAAAAAAGGTCGGTGCCGCTAAAAGTGGCTGCCCCGGTTTTGGCAAAGTCTGCAAGGGCACTGTCCAGTAAGGTTTGCACGGCCGCGTAGCTGTTGGCGCCAGCATCTACTTTGGGTACGGTATTGTCATTACCCAGGTTGGCCTCGGTATAAGGTACATCGCCGAAATTATCCACCAGGGTGCCCAGCGTAAATGCCTTTAAAACGCGGGCCACGCCAGACTGAAAATATTTTCTTTGCGACTGTGCCAGGGGTATCAACGCATGGCATTGGTGAATACGCCGGTATAGGCGGTGGTCCATTGGCCGTCGAAACTGGAAGGCGTATAACCATTCCGGTAAAATGGACCCGTCCAGTGTTGCTGGCGGCTCAGTTGTGCGCCGTAGTCTGCCGTGGTGGTCCAGAAACTATTAAAATCGAGCTGTACTTCATTCAGGTAAAGATCTACATCGGCCGTGGAAGGGCTTGGATAGTTGGGGTTGTTGAGTAAATTATCAAAGGTCTTTTTACAGGAAAAAGCACCTGCCAGCAGCAGTATGCCTGCTATCGCCGTTATTATTTTTCTATAGTTCATAAGTAGCTTTTTTAATGATTAGAAAGTAACCCTGATGCTTGCACCCATGCGACGGGCGGAGGGGCCGGACAAAAATTCAAGTCCGCGGCCATTGCTTACACCCAGCCCTGATGCTTCCGGATCAAAATGGATGTATTTAGGAAAATTGGGTGCATAATACCAGAGGTTTGTTCCTGAAAGACTAAATGAAACAGCACCGAATGGCAGTTTGGCTAAATATTTTGCAGGCAGGCTGTAAGAAAGAGAGGCTTCCCTGAGCCTGATACAGGTGGCATCAAAAACGGCCGATTCGTCTGCTGCGCCGTTGGTGATGCTGTTGCCGTAATATGCCTGCGAAGAAGAAATCTGTATATTATTGGTTTTCCCGTTTTCCAGTACACCCGGAAGAATGTAGGAAGCGGCCCTGTCAAACTCGGTATCTTTTGTAACACCACGGCCCAGCAAAGCGCCGGCGGTTCCCGAAAACATCTGGCCACCCTGGGTATAATCCCATTGCATCCGGAAGCTGAAAGCCTTATAACTGAGGGTACTGATTCCCGTTAGTTTATAGAGTGGGTTGGGATCCCCGATAACACCGATATCATTTGAATTGATATAATTGCCGTCTGTACCTACCAGGCGTTGGCCGGTCTTGGGGTCACGCTGAAAATAGTTCGACATGATAACACCCAGCGGGTAACCGTTTTTAGCAAAAGTACCTTCGTTGGAATAGCCCGCAGTATTTACCTGCGGCAGGTAAGAGGGGATATCGGACACCATGCTCTTGTTAAGCGTATACAAACCGTCTACCTGCCATTTCCAGTTTTTACTTTCTATAACGGTTACGCCTATCTGTACTTCTATACCTTTATTAGAAACCGTGCCTGCATTGATCTGCTGGGCGGTATACCCCGTGCTGGGGTCGAGGTCTCTTCTTAATATCTGGTCATTGGCGATCCTTTTATACAGCGTTAAGTCTACCGACAAACGGTTGCCAAAAAACTTACCCTCTGCGCCTATCTCTGTTTCCTTCAGCAATTCGGGTTTCAGGTTTGAATTGGGAAGCAGGTTGGGAATGGAATTGACATTGATAGAATTGCCCGTGGCGCTTACAAATTTCCGGGAGGCAATGAACAAAGAAGTGCGGGTGGCATAAGGTGGCGGAAAATTAGCGCTGGTAGAATATCCGATCCGGAATTTCAGGTAATTGATATTTTTATTGTTCTGCAGGCTGGCAATGGCAGACGTGGGAATAAAGGAAAGCGCTGCATTGGGATAGAAAATGCTGCGGTTATTGGCTTCCACGGTAGATTTCCAGCTGTTGCGGCCACCCAGCGTCAGGTAGGCAAATTCCTTGTACGACAAAGTTCCGGTGGCAAAAGCACCCAGGCTGAGTGTTTCCTGCGAGTAAACCAGTGAAGTACCATTCTCGCTGGTAGTGGTATGGTTAATAAAATTGGCGTGGTTCATCAAGCCATATACCAATTGCTGGGTGCTGGTCATACCGGTTTGGTCATAGATATCTTTTCTTGCATTTACCCCACCGTCTGCGCTTACACTGAAAGCCGTGTTCAGCGAATGGTTATAACTTAAGAGCAGGGTATGGTCCCAAATCGTATTGATACCGGTAGACGTTCTCAGGATGCCGGTGGGCGTGGCAACACCGCCCTTGTTCTGCGAATACTCCTGGTACTCTGTATAATTATCGTAACCGATGCGATAGCTTAGTCCGAGCCCTTTTGTGATGTCATACTTGGTACTCATTTGACCGTATACCCGGTTTACCTTGTCTACGGTAAAGGCGTTATAAAGTGTCCAGCGGGGATTCTGGATACCATTGTCGTTGCGGTAATATACCTGTGAATGGTCGGATGGTTTTTCGTACGGCAGGCCCATGAGGTCTACGGCTGTGGGCGTGTACAGTACGTTCCCGAATACGGACGTATTGGTAGCGTTGTTTCCATAACTGTTGCTGGTGGGGGGCGACTTCACATTCGTACCCACAAAATTCATCGTACCACTAACGGTAAAATGATTGGATAGTTTGGCGGTACCGCCTACGCCAAAATTATTTTTTAGCAGGCTGTTGCCGGGTAAATAGCCTTTGTCGTCGGTATGACTGTAATTCATATTGTAGTTAACACCGGAGGCAGATCCACCCACATTAACCGCTGTAGTGCTGGTAGTGCCCGTGCGGAAAAAATGCGGTACGCTGCTGTAGAACTTGTAATCGTAGGGCACGCCGGCATATTGCGGAAAATCGGCGTTCAGTGCAGGTTTGTCGTAAGGATGGGTTACCTGGGCAGGCGGGTTGGTAAATTTGGCACCCCAGTTACTGAAGAATAAAAGGCCCAGGCTCAGATCGAACCCACCGCCATATTCAGTATTGTATTCTGGCAGGATCGCTTTTGTTGCGAAAAGCGATTGCGAGACGGATATCTCTGTTTTCTTTTTTACGGTTTGGGTAGAACCATTTTTGGTGGTAATCAGTATTACCCCGTTTCTGCCGGCTTCCCCGTACAGGGTTACGGCGCTCAGCCCTTTCAGAATGCTTACATTTTCTATATTATTGGGGTCAAGGTCAAGGAACCGGCTGGATGTCTGGGTGCCGTAGGTAAAATCTGACTGGGCGTTGGTAGAGCTGTTAAACGGAACCCCGTCTACCACAAAAAGCGGGTCAGACGAACCGGTGATGGTACTGATGCCCCTGATATTGATATTGGTGCCGCTTCCGCTGAGGCCGCTGGTGCTCAATACATTCAGGCCGGGAGCCTTACCGTTTAAGATTCTTCCCAAATCGGCCTCGGGCCTAAGCTCCAGGTCTTTTTTACCTACGGTGGAAACCGCATAGCCAAGTGCTTTTTTCTCCCGTTTCACGCCCAGGGCGGTCACCACTACTTCGCTCAGGGCCGTGTTAGAAGCCGGTAATACCACTACCAGCGAACCGGAACCGGCTACCACCTGCTGCCGTTCAAAGCCGATACTGGAAATGATAAGCGTGGTGCCGGGCTTGGTGGTCAATTTGAAAAAGCCGTTGGCATCGTAGGTATTGCCCTTTTTTGAATTTTTTTCCTGAACAGAAGCACCCCCAATCGGGTTGCCTTTGTCGTCGGAGACTTTGCCGGAGACTTCAGAAGTTTGTGAGATGGCCGTATGGCAAAAGAAGGCCAGTCCCACTAAGCAGCTTAGCAGTTTTCTCATGTTGTTTGGTTTTATTAAAAAGTAGTCAAAGCCTAATAACGGATAAGAGGCAAAAAGCAATTACAAAAGGCAAGAAACCGGGATTGTTTGACAGTCAGCCCAAAGGGTGACACGAGCGGTTCAAGGTTTAATCGGGGGGATTCGCAGATAG
>CAXTMV010000158.1:0-249 GCA_964245425.1 uncultured Flavihumibacter sp.
TGACATATAAAGGGCAAATATACAAGAATATAAAAACACTTGAAATCACTTCAGGTCCAAAGGAAAAGCCATCAATTGTAATAATTGAGGCGAAGGGTATTGCTGGCCCCTGCGCCGAAAAACATAAAAATAATTCTTTTGGCTTTGTAACGGGGGATATAGAAGTTCTTGAAAAAAAAGATTCGGTTTTTAAGTTTGAAACTTATTCTAGGGACTTTGCAAGAGGTAATACCTTCGAATCATACGCAG
>CAXTMV010000158.1:259-2440 GCA_964245425.1 uncultured Flavihumibacter sp.
GAAATTATCAAATTTATCTTTAATCATGAAGTTATTGAAGATGCTATTAGCTATAATTCTTGCGCATTTAACGAAGATGTATTGATAAAAGTTTATCCCAAAATAGCAGCTTCAGTATCACTTGAATTTCCTTTCAAATGGGAGTATAAAAAGAAAGGGAAAGACTTAGAGTATGATGATTCACCTAAAATGGGTATTGCAAACAGGATTTCTTATTCTTTCAAGGTAAAGCATGATGATCTGGAATTAATTGCGCTCGATTCCAAAAGCGAAAAAAAGGAAGAAACGGGATTTTTAGCATTTATAAATGCATTTTTAGACGGGCTTGAATATGTGAATAAAGGGTTTGGTATATTTTTAACCGATGACCAAGAATTAAAAATTGAATTTTCACCGAAGATTACAGGCTCATGCTCGCTGAAAGAAGTTGAAGGTTTGCCTTTTGTCGACACAGAGTATAAATTGTCGATCGGGTTTAGTCCTCTGCTGGCAATGGAAGCCAAAACAGATATAAGTGGTGAGCTGTTAATGGGAGTGCCCGGTATAGGGGCATTCCTTGTGGGCATTGTTAAAGCAGCTGAAGCAGTGAAAGTTGCTGACTTATTTATTGGGTTTATTATTTCGGGGAAAATGGATGTAACTCGCGATTTTACTAAAATTGAAGGTCAAAAAGAGGATGATAGTTCCACCATAGCTTCGACTGGAAAAATTACTATTTGTTTAGAAGGTCACCTAAAATCTAGCCATTCACTATATAAGTTCTATTATAGTGTGGGCGCTAAAGTTGGTGCACAAAGTGGATTTAAGTTTGAAGATACTTGTCTTAAATCAGATGCAAGTGGCTGCTATTTTCCCATCGAACTCAATTTTTTGGGAATAACACTCTATTATCAGGTTTGGAAAACGTTTGGTATTTCGGAAGAAACATCACATACTCCAGACATTGTTAGGGAAAAAAAGGCCACGTTAATTGGGAAGATAGAAGAAGAGGATGTTGAGAATATAGATAAGGTCAATAAAACTGTTATTGTTGATCCAAGAACGATATGTAACAAATCTTTTTATATATTCCGCGGGGGTAGAAAGTGAAAAGATATACAGACTTATTATGACAACATATTTTATATCTTTTTCGTCAGCTAATTGTAAGTACAGCATAAGCGTCAATGATTTTATCATACTTGCTGATAGTGAGGGATATCAATTGAATACAGAAGTTCCGTTTAATCAGCTTATCAGTGATAAGAACTCAATTCAGATACAAATTTGGCCTATAAATGGCGAGAACATTTTGTCTGATATAGTCTCGTTTACCTGTGCTGTAAAGATAAAAGAATCAAGAGTTAAAGGGAGCAAAGAAATATTTGGTTATAATTTTTCTGATTCTGCGAAAATGCTTCCGGCGCTTCAGTTAAATAAGGTCATCGTTATCGATCATGAAGCGGTAGTGGCTGACTGGACGAAAGCAGAAAAAATAGAAATTAATGATGCAACTCTTGCAGCCGTAAAAGCCGCATACGGAAAATTATGGAACGCTTTAAAAACAGGTGATTGGAATTCAATTAAGCAGTTAATAATGCTGAGAGAAAAAACCTATGCAAGTTGCTATGGGACTTCTTTGAATGAACGACTCGAATTGTCGAGATCTACATATCAATCTTATTTTTCGAATACCACATATGAACTTTATGAATTCCTACCCGATAGTTTTCCACCAAAATTGCAATGTTATGGCAAAATAATTAGTTTAGAAGATAGCAAAGGATTTCATCCGACTTTTTATTTGAAAAGAGATGAAAGCGGATCTGTTAACATACAGTTTTACTTCGCTCTTGTTGATGGTACCTTCAGAGTTGTTTTATGATTTTTAGAATAAATGTTTGAAAAACTTTATTGGCTATTACACAATATTATGCTAACAGTAATTAATAATTAGAGGTGATAAAAGTTGGGGGATATATGTTGTTAGACGCCGCCCGCATGGACCAAGCCATGTACAGGGCAAAAGCATTAAACGCTGCCTTCGACAGCCTCTATCGCGGCCGTAGGGAGGAAGACCTGGAATCCGTGGCGCCTTATTTGTTCGATTTTCCAGGCAAAAATGATTTTTCCAATTGGATCTATGAGGAAGGCTGGGGACAGTCTTGGGGTATCATCATTTCAAGCACAGCTGGTTTTGAA
>CAXTMV010000158.1:2450-10714 GCA_964245425.1 uncultured Flavihumibacter sp.
CTGCTGGAATCACTTCCAGCAATTTCTTCTGGTTAAAACGGAAGAAGACGAGGAACTCTATTTCAGGTTTTACGATCCACGGGTGCTCAAGATATTTCTGCCCATTTGCGATACTGGTCAAATTGCTGATTTTTTTGGTCCCGTTCAGCAATTTATTACTGAAGGCGATACAAAAGACACTGCAATCGTATTTACCCAGGACGATGGCATACTAAGCCAGCAAGTAATCCGGTCATCAGTCCTGTTCAACCTACCGGTC
Organism: uncultured Flavihumibacter sp.; assembly: GCA_964245425.1. Classification (GTDB taxonomy): domain Bacteria; phylum Bacteroidota; class Bacteroidia; order Chitinophagales; family Chitinophagaceae; genus JACMLD01. The sequence goes on from CAXTMV010000158.1 coordinate 2,710, forward strand.
GCCCCAATGGAAGAGCCGCAGTTTACGACAACAAAACCCAAACACCGTACCATCTTAGACGACAGTCTTTTTACCAAAAAGAATAAAAGCTAATCCTACCTGCAATCTGCCTCCACCACAAACCATTCGCCAAAAAAAGTAGAACTACCTGCCATCTTAAGGGGAATGACGCAAAAAAATGACCGCGCGGCAGCTTTATCTTTACAGGGATGTATAATAAACTATAATAAAGGCCGTCAGCTGCCTGGCAAGCACCTGCTGCCGTTCCTTTGCAAATTCATTCAAGCGGTACCCATCATCAACCTTTTCTTTAAATAACAAAACAGCCTGTATGGGTAAACCAGCAGCCAGAATAGGCGATATGCATATGTGCCCGATGGTAACACCGGGTGTTCCGCCGGTTCCGCATGTGGGCGGCCCGATCACCGGGCCGGGATGCCCCACCGTACTCATCGGCGGCCAGCCGGCAGCCGTACTGGGCGATATGTGTACCTGCACGGGTCCGCCCGATACCATCGCCATGGGCTCTTCCGGCGTACTGATTGGCGGAAAACCGGCAGCCCGCCTGGGCGATCAATGCGCCCATGGCGGTTCCATAATGCTGGGTTGTATGACGGTTTTGATCGGGGAAACGGGCAGCGGAGGCTCGTCCATCGACCAGGCAGAAGCAATCAGTTCTTCACCTACTAAGCAAACCCAGGCAAAAGCATTAAAGGCAGCAGCAAAGGAAGGCACCCCACTGGTGCACAATTCGTCTACCTGCAGCATTTGTGCAGCCAAAGCAAGTAAGGCAGGTGCCTAGCATCAACCCCTATAAATATGTTATTAATAAACCAATCACAGGCAGATATATTCCGGCAGGCGGCGCTGGCGCATTTTGAAGATGACATGCTGGCCCATGTAAAGAAATTCTTTCCTAACCATTTTCGCGCCATTAAAGAAACAGGCATCCGTAATACGATCCGTTATGCACAACTGCAGGCGCAAAAAAATGGATTTACCAGCAAAAGAAATGTCTGCCTGTACCTGAATACCATGCTGGTACTGGGAAGTAATTTTGACACCGATCCCCAATACCCCTGGGCCGCGGAAATGCTCCATGCTGAAAAAATAACCGATCCGAAAAACCGGGTAGACCAGTTGGTAAACAAGATGCTGGATACATTCGGCCAGATACGCGGGCCCCGTTATGCAGACATCAACAGGGTCTTCCTGTATGTAAAAAATAATGCGGCTGAACTTTTTGAAAAAATAAGTAATAGCCCTGCGGGGGAGGAGATAGTCCTGCTGCAATTCGTCTATCCCAAAAAAGCTTTGGTAGTAGGCGATGCGGCCTTGCAGGCACTCCTGCAACTCGGTAAAATAAGAGCAGCCGACTATGGTATTACAGCGCCGCCACTGGTACTCCTGTACACAGTCTTCATGTTCCTGTGCGGCGCGGGGTTCGATAAGGATCCACAGTTTGCCTGGGCGGAAACAACGCTGAAAGATGTATTGGCGACAGGCCAACAGGATAAAATGGCCTCACTGTATCGTACGGCAGTAAAAAGCCTGGAAGATTTTCTTACCGGCTACAACAATAACCATGAATAAAATGCAAAACAATGTGTGATTGCCTTGGCGCCGTTGACAGCGGCCGCAGCATGTCCGATGGCCCCTGTGATGCCGGGGCAGGGTCGACCTGCCAGCCGGGCGGCGTTTCCTGCCCGCCCGACTTTCAGGTAGACGCTCCCTGCCGGGTACTCAAAAAAAATGGCGGTTTTATCAGGATTACGGTGTCAGAACTCGGCGGTTATTCAGGCGGCGATTTTACATGGAGTACCAGCAGCAGCAAGATAACATTATCAGGTACCTTTGGAACAAGCATCACTGTATTGGCGCTGCATGGCGTCAGCACTGCAAAGGATGCAGAGGTAATAGCAGTCACCCGTACCGCTACAGGATGTCCCCCATTGACAAAAACCGTTAATGTAACCGTGGCAAGGGTAACATTCAGCCAGTCGGCCCACCAATGCTATGGATACGACAATTATGATACACCCAACAACCACGACGACGACCACATCAATGTAAAGCAATCTGATCATACCTTCGTAAAAGTGACCATTGAAGGTGGCCTTACCGGCGCTGACTTTGATTTTGTTTCAGACGCACCGCTCATTTGTTCCGTAGGCGCAGCCCCTGCCACAGCTGAGTTTGACCTGCAACTGAACGGAGGCACGACCGACAAAGGAGATTGCATATTAAGTGCGCAGGGTAAATGCGCGTCTGCCATAAATTTCAGGTGCATCGCCGTGCATGTTTACAAGGAAAGAGTGGTGGATGTAGTGATTGAAAAAATAGATCATCCGAACGTAAGACACCGGCACCTCAGGTTTCCGACAGCCAATTATGCCGCGCACGAAGCAACTGCCAATGCCAAGTTAAAGCAAGGGGTAGTCAAATACAACCTAAGTAACTTCAGGGCAGACAATGGTATAACGCCAATCACCTTTGCTTCAGGCAATGGTACTTTGACGTATGATATTGCGGCCGGTGGCGGCCCTGATTTTGATGCTATCAACAGTGCCATGACCGGCACCGGCACAAAAGTTCGGGTGGCCATTATCAGAAATATGCGCTCCTTTTATTATTTAAGCGCTGCTGCTGCAAGAGGGGCTACCAGCATTACCATTACCGCCGTACCAGATGATATATATTTACAGGTATACGACCCTACCGAGGATAATACTTACCGGCTGGCATCGGGAAGAACACATGAAAGTATAAAAATTACAGCCATAACAGGCAGCACCCTTACCTGTGAAGCCCTACACCATCATTACCCTGCGGGCGCATGCATTTAATTTCCCGCAGCCGGCTGGGGCAATGATCCAATATTGATTATGGAGGGAACCGCAAACCTGAACATAGCCAAATGGACGGTATTGCATGAAGTGGGACACCGGCCTGCAGGACTTAACCTGAGCGATATTGACGATGATACCGATTTCATGAATTTTGAACAATCCTGGACCGACTACCGCCTGCGTTATTGCCCCCGTACCCTTCATTACAACCCGCCGGGCGGCACAGAAAACCAATGGGATTTAATACCAAGAACATGATGGATAAATTTATCATTATCATTTTTGTTTCTTTTTTCGTTCACCACGAATCAAACAACGTTTTTATGGAACAGCCAAATGCCGGTAATCCCGCCGAAGCCGCACTTAACTATATAAAAGCATTTCAGCAGGGAGTTGCATTCAGGTCTCCGTCTGCTGGTATCATCGTAAACGGCCATCCCGATATGGCCGCAATCAAAATTTTAAAAGAGCACCTTGTAAAAGAAAATGCCGCCGTGCGCGAAAACATTGTAAACCTTATCGTGGATATCGGCACACATACCGGGCCTGCAGTGGAAGACGGCACGGAAGTGATTCATAATACTGAACTAATAAAAATACTGTATACCGAAGGGTTGATAAAAGCAGACCTGGGAAGGGACAGAACGGTGGATGCACTGCGCAAACTATGCCTGGCAACAGATTTGGTGCCGGGCAACGACAGTTATATACAGGCATTCAAACTAAAGCCAAGCGAAGGACTGCTTTTATTGATGGCAAAGGCTAAAACGATGCAGGCAAAAGAACTGGTCGGCCAACTCGTCCTACAGAACGACTGGAAAAATGTAGAAGCGGTAAAAATTGCTGCTGCTGCCTTGGGAGATGAAACAGCCGAACAACTGTTTGTGGATAAGCTGAACAATGCAGCAGCTGCGGGTCATGCAGCAGAAGCAGGCCAGGCTTTCCGGCCACTGTCGCTGATAGGAACACCCAGAACATTAAAGTTAATTGCAGAATACCTTAGAACAGCATTGGTCATTGACAAGCCGGGCGCCTACAAAAAATCCGTTCGGCTGGATGTACTGGAAGCGCTTCGTTATAATTTCCCGGATCAAACTGTACTGTATCCAAACAATATTAAAAAGGAAGCAGATTATGCTGCCGCCGAAACGTTCTGCATCAACAAATTCGGAGCTGCCTATAAAACAGCACCGCCGCCTTTTATGACCTATAAAGGTTATCCCATGCGGGTTCAACGCTAAAGCAGCTGGGGCTGTTTTCTAAAATCAATCAATGAATTATCCACTTTTTTTTCTGATGGATGCCGCCCGCACCGGGGAAGAGAACCTCTCCCGGGCACTGGCATTGAATACGAATGCGGTGTCGTTATACAGCGGCCGCGCAGAAGAAGAACTCTCTCTGTTCGGGCCCTGGCTATTCTCCTTCCCCGGCCCAAAGGATTTTTTTAATTTGATTGTACAATCCGGCTGGAGCAATGCCTGGGGCGTTATCGTACAGGCTGCCAGTACTTTTGAAAATGTTCGCCGGCATTTCGATAAGTTCCTGCTTGTTAAAACAGCAGAAGGAGAAGAAATGTATTTCCGCTTCTATGACCCCAGGGTGCTCCGCTTATTCCTGCCTACCTGCAATGCAGAACAGCTGCAGGCTTTTTTTGCAGGCATTGATCGCTTTATCTGTGAAGACGAAGATCCTGATTCCGCCATTTTATTTTCAATTAAGAGGCAGCAGCTGGTGACAGAAAAAAGACCCGCGAAAGAAATTTTCTCCATCCTGGAAACGCAGGCAGGCAGCACCGATAATCTGTCGGAACAGCTTATCGATGCCCTGCAGCAGGGCGGATCAAAGAGAAGACTTTCTTATGAAGAATGACCCTAATTTAGCGTCATAGAAATGCAGCAGCCCTTGTTGGTTGTTGCGCTCCGCTGATACACACCAAAAGAAAAAATTATCGCTGTTCTGTACAATGGAATGCCTTCCTTTCTTCCCGGTAGAATCCTCTTTACTACAACCCGATCCAATCGTTTTAACTTATTGCGTGCAAACTTTTGCCAGTAGGCATTAGAGGGGTACGATTCATGGATAGGTGAAAATAATTGTTTCCCCTGCCTGCATTACTGCGACCATTAGGCAGGCCCGTTTTCGCCTTTTAAAAATGAATCTTTATGGGTAAGCCAGCTGCAAGAATCGGTGATATGCATGTATGTCCGATGGTTACACCCGGTACGCCGCCAATACCGCATGTAGGCGGACCATTGATAGGGCCCGGCTGTCCGACTGTTCTGATTGGCGGCATGCCGGCCGCCGTACTGGGCGATATGTGCGTCTGCACGGGACCGCCAGATACCATTGCAATGGGATCAAGCGGTGTAATGATTGGTGGCAAGCCTGCTGCCAGAGTGGGCGATCAGTGCGCCCATGGCGGAACCATTACAATCGGCTGCTCCACCGTACTGATTGGCGAAACCATGCCAGTAGCCCCGGGACCATTGACAGAAGACCTCATTGCAACGGCTGCAAAAGAAGAAAAACCCGGTGAGCAAACAGCTTTAACAGAAGCGATACCAGGCACTGATGCCACCGAAAAAAATGGCCTGGATATGATCGCCTTTACACTGGTTAACCAGGATGGAAGTCCCGTACAGGGAATGAAATATGAAATAACGCTTCCGGATAAAAGTAGGAGAAAAGGCCTTACCGATAGCAGCGGCCATGTACTTATCACAGATATTGAACCAGGTGACTGTGAAATAAGCTTCCCCGATTTGCATGCTGCAGAATGGAATTAATAATTCTTACAATCAATTTCTATGGCCCAGTCCTATACCGTTGCAGAGAATGAAACACTTTACCAGATCGCTTTTGCGCATGGCTTTCATGCCGATAGCCTCTTGCAGGCCAATGAAGACAAATGGCCTTTTCTGCACAGCATTGCGCATATGCTTTCTCCGGGAATGGTGTTGGAAATACCCGACAAGGAAAACAAGCAAGTGGCGCAGTCTACCGGCACCAGCGTTGTCTATACGGTTAAACAGGCGCCCCCTGTATACCTGTCGCTCACCCTCAGGGATGCCGGTAGTGAGATTGTGTCGGTCCAATTGACCATCAACGGAAATGATGCAGCGGTTAACAGTAGCAGGACAGCGCCCGATTTTTTTATTACAACGGTACAGCCCTTGCCAGCCGGAAAAATAAACAGCGCTTCCCTGAAGATAAAATGGAAATCGATGTTAACAGGCGATGAGCAGGAACAGGTGATAACCCTGCAGGTAGGCGGTTTCGACGCCGTGATTAATCCTGCAGGCGACTTGTCGACGCCCAGCAGCCATATCGCTACCAAAAAGGCTGTTCAAAAGATACTGAAGAACCTTGGTTACTACGATGCTGAGATAGATGGAAAGCTGGAAGCCCAAGCTTCCGCGGATGCGATTGGCCGGTTTCAGCACGACCACCTGCCGGTGGCAGATTATGAAAATGAATATGGTATTGCCAACCACAAAACCTGTGTACGCTTGATGGTCAAATCAGGCAATGCTGCAGGAATTGTGCAACCAATTGAAAAAAAATAATAACCCTTGTTATGAGTTATCGTTCAGATGCTTTGTTTTCAGCTGCCAGTATTCCACCCAATGATAAAAGCGACCGGATTGATCATTTGCATGTGCTCACAAATTATTATTACGAGCATACGGAACATTATTTGAAGTCCGCAAAAAAGTCTCTCGGCACAAAGAGCCCAAGGTTCAGTAATGAAATACATGTAGTAGCCAGCCCTGTTACAGTGGGTGGAATCATCAGTACCCTTTCGCCCGTTGTCGCCAACACCGCCCGTCTGGTGCAGCATCCAATTCCGGAAATAGCAACAGTGCCCATTATCCAAACACCTGGCATTAACCTGCACGTCAATCCCAACCCGGAATACGTTTTCCTGGATTGCGGCAGGTGGATAAATGCAGCCCGCGATTTTGGCGTAATATGGGGAAGACATGTTTACCGTTGCAGTTACCAGCAAAAATTCGATAAGGGAGACAACCAGGGAACTGTTATCGATGCTTCCTTTTTATCGGGCAAGACCGGGCTGGACGCAGAATTGTTCGGCGCATTCATTGCTAATTACGACGAGCATGAAAAAAAAGGAGACGCGCAATCCTTCGGCTTCGGCAAGATCAGCATTTGCCAATGGACGACTGCCGCCGGCAAGGAAGAAGAATTTGACTGGGATCAGATCCATGTAATTATTCCTGACCTGCACCTGATGAACAAGGAAAACGGGGAGCTCTGGCACAAGGCTGATGATTACCCCTTTGTTTTAAAACCGGAAGTGGCTTTATACAATTTTGTATTGGACCTTACAGCCATCAAAAGCCTGGAGCATAAGATAAAAGTCATTCAGCTGGGAGATATATACGATCTATGGGTGGGCCACGGATTTACGGATGATTTGTTTACCAAGGATGTTTCAAAGGAAATGATGCCTTTGTACGTCAATAATTACAATGAAATAATAGAAATTATTAAGACAGTGCCCCGCTGCAAATGCAGTACCCCGCCGTCTTATGTACCGGAGGGCACGCCCTGGCCAAATGATATTGTTGATCCTTACGAATACATCAAAAACGCCATACGGGATATACAGGGAAGCACGGGCTGGCCCGCATCCGTAGCGGAAAACGGCTGGCGCAACCAGGGCTGGAACACCGAGTGGCTGTACACATTGCACAGGAACAATGATGCTGTCTTCAAGACGGCTGACGGAAAAGATGCCATGACCCTGAATCCGGCAGAAGCAGCTTTGCGGATACTGGAAAAAACCTACGGCACTAATATGATTTATATATGGGGTAACCATGACTGTTACCTGGCAGATCCGAAAGTTGCCAGCGACTCAAACCTAAAGGCCCGTGTCTGGTGTTATGAAAGTCCCCATCAATCCATTTTCATAGAACACGGACAAAGAATGGAATTGATTTTTCAGGAAGATGGCAGGATCATCCGAAACAACGATACAGTGCTGGAAATAGCGATGTGGATTAATGTGGATCCCACTTTTAAAATATTATATTCAAAACAGTCCATCCCTACCAATGAAGATGGAGCCATAGGTGGCTTTCAAGAAACCTGCAAATTGTACAATCGGTTAAGATTTGCAGCGGGACTAA
>CAXTMV010000158.1:10724-13114 GCA_964245425.1 uncultured Flavihumibacter sp.
GTCTGAAGGAAAAAAGATGCCGAAAATATGTGTTATTGGTCACACCCATATGCCCACCCTCCAAAAAGTAACCATTGAACTGGAAGGCCCCGTTCCGCATGTAACGCTTTAATATTGCTCATCTGGAGGAAGCTGAAACTGCCTGCTGTACCAGGCGGAAAAAAGATATTCACCTGTGCCGATACCTTCGGGATTTTTGCCTGTTTTACACTACATTCGCCCGGTGCGCTTAGCTTTCACAAAATAAACCGTAGAACTACTTACCACAATCAGTGCAATAACGCAATCGGCCGCGTTATGGCTGTTTACCTTTGATTACCTGCAAATACCGCAGTGGTACCCATCCAGAAAAACATCTCCAATTCCAATGATGAGGACTTTGCCAGTTCAGACCCTGTTAGACAGGCAACACTATTTTTGTTTGCATGAATACCAGGGTTCAATTATCCATCACACTGAACAAGTTAAACGCATGAATAAAATTTACTTACTGTTGTTGTTTGTGACCGCCTCCCTGGCAGCAACTGCACAAACTGTTATCTGGACATGGGTAAACGGTGACAATACCATTAACAGCGTGCCCGGCGTATACGGTACCCAGGGCGTGGCCGATCCGGCCAATAAACCCGGTGCGCGCATGCAAAGCGTAACCTGGAAAGACAGCAACGGTAATTTGTGGTTATTTGGCGGAGAGTATATCATTACCGGTAACCTGACTTTTTTACCGCCGCCCCAGCTGTTCAATGACCTGTGGAAATATGATCCGGTTAAAAATGCATGGACCTGGGTAAGTGGCGACAATATATCCAATCAGCAACCGGTGTATGGAACCAAAGGCGTTGCCGGAGGTAAAAATAAACCTGGGGCCAGAAGAGGTTCCATCAGCTGGACAGATGCCTCAGGCACATTCTGGTTATTTGGCGGCTTCGGGTATGGTTTAAACAACCAAACACCCGGCTACCTGAATGATCTCTGGCAATACACCCCCGCCAAAGGTTGGATTTGGATGAGCGGAGACTTTACAACCAACAATGCCGGCATATATGGCGTGAAGAATAAATCTTCCGTAGACAATAAACCCGGTGGCCGCGAAGGGGCTGTCAGCTGGACAGACCCAGCCGGTAACCTTTGGCTATTTGGAGGAGCCGGCCAAGCCGTAGATACGCTAAAAGGCGCATTGAATGATCTTTGGGAATATAATATCAAAACCGGTAATTGGACCTGGGTAAGCGGTACCAATAACATTAACCTGCCTGGTGTATATGCCCAGATTGGAAGCGTGAGTGTGGATACCTATCCTGGTGCAAGAGCATATGCAGTAAGCTGGTACGATTTGTCGGGCAATCTCTGGTTGCATGGCGGCCTCGGTTATGGCGCCTCGCGTACCACATCCGGATACCTGGATGATTTATGGAAATTCGATCCCCTTAAATTCACCTGGACCTGGATGGGCGGAGACAATACACTTAACGTAACACCCGTCTACGGCACCAGGGGTACTGCCGCTACCACCAATAAACCCGGTGGCAGGGTAGGCGCTCTCAGCTGGACGGACAGCAATGGAAATTTCTGGCTTTTCGGCCGCATCGGAAATGGTGCTGCCGGGATAGGCGCCTTAAATGATTTATGGGAATATGACCCTGCAAAAGCCACCTGGACCTGGGTAAGCGGCCTTACGATCAGTAACGTGCCGGGTACCTACAACACCAAAGGCATAGCAAATGTTACCAATAACCCTGGCGGACGGGGTTATGCCGCCGCATGGATAGACAAGAATAATGGCCTTTGGCTGTTTGGCGGCAACGGCTATGCCGGAGAAGGCGCCGGGTATTTAAACGATCTATGGACGGTGGTTCCCAACAAACCATTAGCCTGCCCTACCTCCCGGGTAGAACAGAATGATACCGGCACCTGTGCCGTAACCATCTTTAATATAGATCCGATTATTGTAAATACCAGCCAGACAGCCAGCTTCACCTTTAGCGGGGCTACCACAGGTACGGGTACGGGCACCGCCAGCGGCCGTGGATTCAACCCCGGTATTACCAATGTATTATACCGGATAACAACCGATACTTCGCAACACTGTTCTTTTACCATCGAAATAGACGACAAAGCTGCCCCGGTGCCACTGGTAAGTGCACTGCCGCCCATTACCGGTGAATGTTCTGTAACGGTAACGACCCCCCCAAAAGCAAAAGACAATTGCGCAGGTATTATCACCGGCACCACCAGCAATTCCCTTATCTATACCAGCCAGGGCACTTATACCATTACCTGGACCTATAACGACGGGCATGGCAACACCAGTACCCAGCTTCAAAATGTAATCGTAAAAGATGTATCCGCCCCCCTCCCAGTCGTGGTCGCGCACCTCCCCGATGTATCCG
>CAXTMV010000159.1:0-13036 GCA_964245425.1 uncultured Flavihumibacter sp.
GATAAAAGGAGCGCCGCCCAAAAAGGGCGACCCACCTGCTACCTCTGGCAGCTGTGATAAAAGGAGAGCCGCCCAAAAAGGGCGACCCAGCTTCTACGCCTGGCAGCTGCGATAAAAGGAGCGCCGCCTAAAAAGGGCGACCCAGCTTCTACGCCTGGCAGCTGCGATAAAAGGTGAGCCGCCCAAAAAGGGCGACCCAGCTTCTACGCCTGGCAGCTGCCATAAAAGGTGAGCCGCCCAAAGAGGGTGAACCAGCATCTACGCCTGGCAGCAGCGATAAAAGGTGAGCCGCACTAAAAGGGCGACCAACCTGCTACCTCTCGCAGCTGCGATAAAAGGTGAGCCGCCCTAAAAGGGCGACCCACCTGCTACTGGCTGATGCGATAAAAGGAGCGACGCCCTAAAAGGGCGACCCACCTGCTTGCGCGCTATTGCCCCTGGGCCAGGCTATACGATCTTTTATCGCCCCATTTATTCAGAATTTCAGAAGAACATATTTTGAAATTGCCGCTGAGGCTTACATAGAGGCCAAGAATGTCCTGCTGGTTAAGTCCTTCCCCGTCGAGCGATTCAAACCGCACATTATAAACATTTACCAGGTTGGTATATACAGAGCCGGTTGGCCAAACCTGGGTGCCCCTGTTGCTGATATTAACCAGCTTGAATTTTACACCGGCATGGCGCTGGCATTTTACTGCAATGGCTTGCGGCTGTTCGTGGCTTTCAATGAACATATCTACGCCAACAATGCTCTCGTCGCCATCGTCTTTCGAATACATCATCGCATTCTGCGCCAGTTTGAAAGGGGTAGGGGTGCCCGGCACATTGGGCAATACCGGCTTGGCATTCATAGCCGGTTTCTTTCCGAAATTATCAATAACGGCGTCTGCAAATTCGGTGGTATTAACGGCTTTTTTTGATTTGTCGCCAAAATCGCCGGTATGTACGCCGCTTTCTAACGTATACAGCAATGCGTTTTCTATAATGCCCGAATTTTCGGTTAGCCCTACATGTAATAACATGGAAATGCCGCTGAGCAGGAGGGCCGTTGGGTTGGCAATGTTCTTCCCGGCAATATCCGGCGCCGTTCCGTGCACGGCTTCAAAAATAGAAATATGATCACCGATATTGGCAGAAGGCGCAAAACCCAGTCCGCCCACCAGCCCGGCGCATAGATCCGACACAATATCGCCTTGCAGGTTCGTCAGTACCACCACATCGAACAGGTCGGGGCGGGTTACCAGCTTCATACAAAGATCATCCACTATAATATCATCGGCTTTCAGATCCGGGAATTCCTTGGCTACTTCATAAAAACATTCCAGGAAAAGGCCATCGGTCAGTTTCATGATATTAGCTTTGTGACCGCAGCTGATGCGACGCGCTTTTTTTTGCTGGGCCATTTCAAAAGCATAACGGATCACCTGCATGCTTCCGGGCCGGGTAATAAAACGCCGGCTAAGCGCCACATCATGGGTGAGCATGTGCTCGATGCCGCCATAGGTATCTTCAATGTTTTCCCGAACGATGGTAATATCGATGGGAATGCCTGCCTTGCTGAATACAGTATCTACCCCGTGCAGGGTCTGGAACACCCGTTTGTTGGCAAAGGTATTCCATGTTTTACGAGCGGTCACATTGATGCTCTTTACGCCTTTGCCCTTGGGGGTTTCCATGGGTCCTTTAAAAAGAAGCCCCAGCGATTCAATGGCCTGCTGCGCTTCGGGTGTCATGCCATTTGAAAAGCCTTTGTCGAACACCCATTTGCCCATATCTATGAATTCATAGTCGAGCGGCACCTGATTGGCCGAAAATATCTTTAAAACGGCGGCCATAATTTCCGGCCCAATCCCGTCTCCGTTAGCGACTGCAATTTTCATTTGTTATATTTTTGTGGGTCAGTTTGATTCAGCCTTTTCCAGCCATCCCCGTTGTACGCAAAGGGTAGAAAGTGATTTTTTTCGGCTACCTGTACGGCCATTTAAAACAGGGCTCAAAGGTCTTTTGAACGGCTCAAATATAAGCGTACTGCCCGGCATTTTTGCCAGCGGCCAAACAAAAGTTAGCCGCTCCGGCGGTTTTTTTGTATCTTTCAGCTGCAAACAAATGCTCATGGTCTCCAAAGTTTCAGAAGGTATTGAAATCAGCGTAGAAACTTTCTACCAGCCAGACTATTCCAACCCGTTGCAGTCTGAGTTCATGTTTGCGTATCGCATATCAATTGAAAATAAAAACAGCTTTCCCGTAAAACTTCACCGGCGTCACTGGCAGATTTTCGACAGCAACGGCCAGAATCGCGAAGTAGATGGCGAAGGCGTGGTAGGTGTGCAGCCTACGCTTAATCCCGGCGAAAAATACCAGTATGTCAGCGGCTGTAACCTGCGCACCGAAATGGGCCGTATGGCTGGCTCTTACCAGATGGAGAACCTGGTCAGCCGCAAAATCTTTGATGTAACCATCCCCTCCTTCGAAATGGTTGTTCCGTTCAAGAACAATTAAGTAATGTGCTAATGTGCTAAAAGTGACAAATGTGCTAATGCATTTGCTTCCACATTATTATGCTTCCGTTGCTGCGCACAGGCCACATTTGTCACATTAGCATATTTGTTCTTCGTATCTTTGCAGCCTTTATGAATTTGAATGTGTTGCTGGATAGGTTTGGTAAAGACCCCCGCGTTTTTTCTATAGCGGACAGGATCACCATGTCGGCACCACAACAACTCTTTCTTAAAAACCTGCATGGAAGCGCTTCCCAGTTTGTGGTAGCGGCCGTTTTTCTTCATCCTGCCTGCGCACAGGTAAATCACCTGGTGGTACTGAATGATGCAGAGGAAGCGGCGTATTTTCACAATACCCTTGAAAGCCTGACCGATGCCCTCGACCTCTTTTACTTTCCCTCTTCTTTTAAAAACAAAAAGAACTTTCGCCTGCTGAATGCCTCGCACGTGATGCTGCGAACCGAAGCACTCACCAAACTGAGCGGCGGCGGTAATAAAAAAATAATCGTTACTTACCCCGAGGCATTGTTTGAGAAAGTAGTGCTGCCCAAAACCATTTCAGCCAATATCATCCGCATTAAGAACGGCGATACACTTGATACGCCCCGTTTGCTGGAACAATTTGCCGACTATGGTTTTGTGCGTACCGATTTTGTTTACCAGCCCGGACAGTTTGCCATCCGCGGCGGTATCCTGGATATTTATTCTTTCGGTAATGAAAAACCTTACCGGATAGAATTGTTCGGCAATGAAGTAGATTCCATCCGTGTTTTTGACCCTGAAACACAGTTAAGCGAAAGAAAATTATTGCAGGTAAGCATTATACCCAATGTGGAGACCCAGTTTGAAGATGGCGATAAGGTATCCCTGCTGGAATTTTTACCGGACAATACCGCGGTCTGGTTGCAGGACTGGGGGGTGATTGAGGAAAAGATACGGGTGCAGGAAGAGGATCTCCATTTCTTTCTTGAATTGCAACAGGAGTTGCCGGCAACTAAAAAGCCGGCCGATGACGACGATGACCTGGTAGAAAAGAGAACAGCACAGGCAACCGACTTTATACAGGCATCCGCCCTTGAAGAGCAACTGCTGCTCCGCCACCGCCTCGAATTTGGCCACCTGCCTTCGCAGCCAACCTTGCAGGTGGTTGAATTTCATACCAGGGAGCAACCGGCCTTTAACCGTCAATTTGATTTGCTGATCAAAGACCTGAAAAGCCGGGAAGCCAATAAATATGATATCTACCTGTTTGCTGAAAATCCCAAACAGCTGGAACGCCTGCATACCATATTCCTCGATCTGAAGGCGGAAATACAATTAACACCCGTGCCGGTTTCCATTCACCAGGGCTTTATAGACGATGACCTGAAAGTAGTTTGCTATACAGATCACCAGCTGTTTCAGCGCTACCATAAATACCGGGTAAAACAAGCGTATAACAAAAACAAAGCGCTTACATTAAGAACCCTGCGGGAGCTGCAGCCCGGCGATTATGTAACCCATATCGATCATGGCGTGGGCGTGTACAGCGGGTTACAGAAAATTGAGGCCAACGGAAAATGGCAGGAAGCCGTGCGGATTATTTATAAAGACAGTGATATCCTATATGTCAATATCAACTCTTTGCACAAAATTGCCAAGTTTACAGGCAAAGAAGGTTCTGTGCCAAGGGTAAACAAATTGGGCAGCGATGTATGGAACAAACTGAAGGAAAAGACCAAGACCAGGGTAAAGGAAATTGCCTTTGATCTCATTAAACTGTATGCGAAGCGGAAGGCCCAGCACGGGTTTGCCCATTTGCCCGATAACTACATGCAAACGGAACTGGAAGCATCTTTTATATATGAAGACACGCCCGATCAGAGCAAGGCTTCTGCCGACGTAAAAAAAGATATGGAATCATCGTCTCCGATGGACAGGCTTGTCTGTGGCGATGTAGGATTTGGCAAAACGGAGATTGCCGTAAGGGCTGCCTTTAAAACCTGTTGCGACAATAAGCAGGCAGTAATACTGGTGCCAACCACCATCCTTGCTTTCCAGCATTATAAGACATTCAGCGACCGGTTAAAAGATTTTCCGGTAACCGTAGATTACCTCAACCGCTTTAAATCATCCAAAGAAAAAAAAGAAACCCTCAAGCGACTCGAAGAGGGAAAAATAGATATTATCATCGGCACCCATGCCCTGCTGGGCAAGGAAGTAAAATTTAAGGAGCTGGGGCTGATGGTGATTGATGAAGAACAGAAATTCGGCGTAGCCGCAAAAGAAAAAATAAAGACGCTCCGCACCAACGTGGATTGTCTTACACTAACGGCAACACCCATCCCCAGAACCCTGCAGTTCAGCCTAATGGGTGCCCGCGATCTCAGCATCATCAATACACCGCCACCCAACCGGCAACCGATACAGACCGAAGTGGCGGTATTCAACGAAGATTTTATACGCGATGCCATCTATTACGAAACCGAAAGGGGCGGACAGGTCTTTTTTATTCATAACCGGGTACACGGACTGGCAGAAATGGCGGGCCTGGTGCAGGGGCTTTGCCCGGATCTGAGCATCGGCTTTGCCCACGGACAACTGGAAGGCCATGAGCTGGAAGAACGGATACTTGATTTTATTGAACAGAAATACGATGTGCTCATTTGTACCAATATTGTGGAGAGCGGGGTAGACATACCCAATGTGAACACGATAATTATCAACAACGCGCACCAGTTTGGATTAAGCGATCTGCACCAGCTGCGCGGGCGCGTAGGCCGCAGTAATAAAAAGGCCTTTTGTTATTTGCTGGCGCCGCCTGTAAGTACCCTGCCCTCCGACTCACGCAAACGCCTGCAGACACTGGAGCAACACAGTGAACTGGGAAGCGGTTTCCAGATAGCCATGCGCGACCTGGACATCCGCGGCGCCGGCAATATGCTGGGTGGAGAACAAAGCGGGTTTATGGCTGAAATAGGATTCGAGATGTACCAGAAAATACTGGATGAGGCCATCCGCGAACTGAAACGCACTTCTTTCCGGGAAGTGTTCAAAGAAGAGATACAGCAGCAGGAAGATTTTGTACAGGATTGCACCATTGATACCGATCTGGAGATACTGATACCCGATGGTTATGTAGAGAGTATTACCGAACGTTTATCATTGTATACCCGGCTCGACAATTGTGAAACGGAAACGGATTTGCAGGATTTTCATACTGAAATGATCGACCGTTTCGGGCCTATTCCCGAACAGGTGGAAGATTTGTTTACAACCGTGCGTTGCCGTAAGCTGGCCGTTGAGCTGGGCTTTGAAAAAATGAGCCTGAAAGACGAGACCCTGCGTTGCTATTTTATCAACCGGCCCGATTCGCCTTATTTTGAATCGGATATTTTCAAAAACACCCTCGATTTCTTGCAGAAGCAAACCAACAAGGCAAAACTGAAACAGGTAGGTAAATTATTTCTGCTGGTGGTAACAGACGTCAAAAGCATGGAGGCAATGCTCTCTTTTTTACAGCGTATGCATAAGAACGTCCTACTTCAAACCGTTTAAAATAATTCGTCGTTCGGGCATTCGCAGTTCGGTTGCTTAGCGGCTTGCGGCAAAAAACGACGAACTGTTTTACAGGTCTTTTTCCATTACATAATGTGGTATGGTTACTTCGGTAAATTCTTCGCCGGCTACGCGGTAGCCCTGTTTTTCATAAAAACCCGAAGCTGTCTTACGGGCATGCATCAGCAGTTTCCGGTAGCCCATGTCGCGGGCCAGGTTTTCGGCAAAATTCATCAGCGCGCGGCCGATACCCTTGCCCTGTACGGTGTTCATAACCGCCATCTGGCGCAGGCGAACTGTATTATCGGCCTGCTTTATCAGCATGCAACAACCCAATATGCGGTCATCTTCAAACGCGCCAATCAATACCTCCTCTTTTTCTTTTTCCAGTTCTTCAGGAGTAAAGCTAAGCCCCAGTGGTTTTCGTAATATGTCCATGCGAATCTGAACCATTTGCTGGTACTCCCGGGTTCCATAATCTATAATCTTTAATGCCATGCAGTTAGGTTATTAAGTGTACGAGGCTGCCCGAATTTACAAATAACCGGGCAATTTAGGGATTTTGTGATTTACTGATTTTGAGATTTGTTTGGCGCAGGCAAATCACAAAATTCCTAAATCCCGAAATCAGCGATCCATTAATGGTTTTTCTGTGCATTGAATACATTATTTTTGACGCATGTGGCCGGTATGTAAAAAAGAATTTCGCCAGTTTTTCAGCAGCCTTACGGGCATGATAGCCCTGGCGGTGTTCCTGCTACTGAATGGTTTATTCCTGTTTGTTTTCCCGGATACCAATATTATAGACTTCGGCTATGCCACACTCGATAAGTTTTTCGACCTGGCTCCCTGGATACTCACTTTCCTGATACCCGCCATTACCATGCGTAGCCTAGCCGAAGAATTTAAGGCCGGCACCTACGAGATCCTGCAAACCAAACCACTTGGGCAGGCCGCCGTGGTAAATGGAAAATACCTGGGTTGCCTCCTGATTGTGCTGATGGCACTGCTGCCTACACTCTTATATGCATTCAGCATACAGTCGCTCAGCGCTGCCAATGCCGGCATCGACTTGGGAGGCACCGCAGGCTCTTATATCGGCTTGTTTTTCCTGGCGGCCGTATTTACTTCCATTGGCATCTGCTGCAGTAGTTTAACCGCCAATGCGGTGGTTGCTTTTATCGTCAGTGCTTTTGCCTGTTTTATTTTATACAGCGGTTTCAACGCTGTCAGCCGCATCGGGTCGCTGGCAGCAGGTGCCGGCTATTATATAGAGATGCTGGGCATCGATTTTCATTACCGCAGCATAAGCCGGGGTGTAATAGACAGCCGTGATATCATTTATTTTGTAAGCGTCATCGCGTTTTTTTTATTATTTACCCAACGCAACCTCATTAAAAGAAAGCCCTGAATGAAAAAGATACTGGCAGCCAAATACTGGTGGATCGTGTTGCTTGCCTGGCTGGTGCTGGTGAACATAGCCGCCTCCTGGTTTACCCTAAGGGCAGATCTTACCGCAGAAAAAAGATTCACTTTGTCTGGCGCTACTAAAAAAATGCTGAAAGGGCTGGAAGGGCCGGTGGCCATCACCGTATTCCTGGAGGGCGATTTACCCAAAGATTTTAAGAAACTGCGGAACAGCACCGCAGATTTGTTGCAGTCTTTTAAAGAATCAGGCAAAACCAATATTAAATATGTATTTGAAAAGCCGGGCAGCGGTTTAAATGATTCGGCCAAAACCTATTTCCTGGATTCTATGGCCCGGCTCGGCATCAGGGGCTATAATATCAAAGCCCAGGTAAAAGAAGGCGAAGGTACTGAGCAGAGAGAAGTGGTGCCTGGTGCCCTGGTGTCTTATAAAGGAAAGGTTATAGCGGTTGATTTGCTGGCCGGGCAAAACTCAGATTTAGACGAAGGTTCCATTAACCGCGCAGAAGCAACGCTGGAATATAAATTCGCCAGCGCCGTGCATAAAGTGACCACCGATTCTGCTCCTGCCATCGGCTACCTGCTCGGAAACGGGGAAATGTTTTCTGACCGCATCAAGGATCTGATAGATAATAATATCCGTAAGAATTATGGATTCGCATTCCTGCCCATCGACAGCGTGGCAGCCATACCGCCGGTTTTTAGTGCCATGATCGTCAACAAGCCCACGCAGAAATTTACCGATGAACAAAAACTGAAAATAGACCAGTACGTTATGCAGGGCGGCAAGATCATGTGGATGATTGATAACCTCTATGCTGAAATGGACAGCCTGCAGCGAACCCAGAACGAGTTCATTGCTTTTGACAGGGGCCTTAACCTGGAAGACATCCTGTTCAAATACGGCGTACGCATCAACCAGGACCTGGTACAAGATCTCAACTGTGATAAAATACCTTCCGTAATCGGCAATGCCGGTGGCAAACCGCAGATTCAGCTGCTGCCCTGGCCTTATTTTCCGCTGCTGACCAGTAACAACAATAACCCGGTTTCAAAAAACCTCGACTATGTGCTTTCGCAGTTTCCGAATAGTATTGACACGGTAGAAGCGAAAGGAATAAAAAAAACATATCTGCTTACCACCTCCGATGCATCGCGGATACTCAGCTCGCCGGCAAAAGTGATGTGGAACAGCATCCAGAACGAAGAAGACATCAAAACCTTTACCAAATCATATGTGCCCGTTTCCGTTTTGCTGGAAGGTAAATTCAACTCCCTGTACGCAAACCGAATCAGTGCTACCGTAAGAGCAGCCATGGAAGCGGCCCACCGGCCCTTCCAAGCGCAAGATGCGAGTGATAATAAAATGATTGTGGTGGCAGACGGCGATATAGCCCTCAATTTTGTTACCCAGAACGAAGGCCCGCTTAGCATGGGCCTCAACCCCTATACCAAAGCAAAATATGCCAACAGCGAATTTGTTATGAATTGTATTGAATACCTGGTAGACAATTCAGGCATCCTTGAAACCCGCAGCAAGGATCTGACGCTTCGCCTGCTCGACAAGAAAAAACTGGAAACGAATAAAACAACCTGGCAACTGATCAATGTGGGTCTTCCGCTGTTATTAGTCATTTTATTCAGCGGTATTTACCAGTTTGTACGCAAAAGAAAATATGCATAGTCCGGAACAGCCAGTGCGGGGTTCCTGAAAACAGTTCAACATTTGATGGTTCATAGTTCTTTTACCCGGCGGTTGTGTTAGTAGATGGCTACGCAAGCGGACGATGAGCCATCGAACCCCGAACTTTTGAAGGGATGGCTGAGAAAAAGAAGAACTATCTTTGCTTTTTTAAATGAATCAATGACAAGAGAGCAGGTAACGTATCTGGTATTTGGAATTGCCCTGGTACTGGCACTGGTGTTTGATTTGGGCCTGCTGAGCAAAAAGTCTGCAGTGGTATCCACAAAAAAAGCCCTGCTGCAAACTATTTTCTGGGTGAGCCTGGCCTTTGGCTTTGGTATTTTTATAGCGGTTCAAAACGACCATCAACTGGCGGTTGAATATGTAAGCGCTTACCTGATGGAGTGGAGCCTGAGCATTGACAATATTTTTGTATTCATACTGATCTTCACTTTTTTTGGCGTCAAAGAAAAGCATTACGCACGTGTATTGCTGGTCGGCATCCTGATGGCCATCCTGCTGCGCATCATCTTTATATCGGTTGGCATTGAACTGGTAGAACGCTTCCGGTGGATACTCTATGTTTTTGGGGTAATACTGGTATACACGGGTATTAAAATGTTCAGCGCCAAAAAAGACGAAGAGGTTGACCTGGAGCAGAACCGGATCTATAAATTGTTAAAAAGAGGACTGCCCCTTACAACCGAAGAAAACGGTATTCATCTTACAGTGATGAAAGACGGCAAGCGGGTTTATACAAAAATATTCGTGGTCATCATCATGTTGTCTACCATTGATGTGCTGTTTGCGCTGGATTCTATACCGGCCGTATTTGCCATTTCCCAGAACCGGCTGGTGGTATACACTTCTAATATATTTGCTGTACTGGGCCTGCGATCACTTTTCTTTTTGCTGAAAGGCGCGGTAGAAAAATTCAGTCACCTGCAACAGGGTATTGCGGTAGTGCTGGTTTTTATCGGTCTTAAAATGCTGGCCGAAATAAAATACATTAATATTCACCTGCCCGTGTATGTATCGCTGATTGTAATTGTTGTTTGCCTGGCAGGGGCAGTGCTGTATTCTGTTCAGGTGGCAAAAAAACACGAAAGGCCCGGTCAATAAACACCTTTTTTAATATCTTATTTAGTGTATACCATTGAACAGATACATCGCATTGTGCAGGGCAGCTGGTTACAGCAGGCAACGGAGGCCCAGATAGAATACCTGCTGCCCGACAGCCGTACGGTATTGTTTCCTGCCAGCTCTCTTTTTTTTGCCTTAACAGGCCTGCGTCGGAACGGTCATGCCTTTTTATCGGAAGCCTACGATAAAGGGATCCGGAATTTTATTGTGTCGGAGCCCCATCCTGCCAGCCTCCCTGAAGGGGCCAATATCATACTGGTTAAAGATACCCTGCAGGCCCTGCAGCTGCTGGCTGCCCATCATCGCCGGCAGTTCTCTTACCCGGTTATCGGCATTACCGGCAGCAATGGCAAAACCACCGTTAAGGAATGGCTGAACCAGTTGCTGGAAGAGAAATATGCCATTGTACGCAGTCCCCGCAGTTATAACTCGCAATTGGGCGTTCCTTTGAGCGTGTGGCAGATGAGTAACCAATATACGCTGGGTTTATTTGAAGCCGGCATTTCGCAGCGCGGGGAAATGAGTAACCTGGAAAAAATGATCCGGCCCACCATCGGCATTTTTACCAATATCGGGGAAGCCCACAGCGAAGGGTTTATTCATCTCCGAGAGAAAGTAAAGGAAAAGCTGCAATTGTTCAGGCAGGCAGCCGTTATCATTTACTGCAGCGATTATCCTGAAATCAATGAAGGCCTGGCAGAACTGCTGCCACAACTGCATAAACGGCCACAATTGATTGCCTGGAGCACCAAGACTATCGCGGCATTCCGGGTTGGTTCGCTGTTAAAAGACGATGCCCGCACTTATGTGACAGCTGTTTACCAGGATGCATCCATTTCCTTCAGCATTCCGTTTACGGATGATGCCTCCCTTGAAAATGCCGTAACCTGTTATTGTACCCTGCTGTTCCTGGGTATGGATAACCGTTATATACAGGCACACATTGAAAAACTGGCCCCCGTAGCCATGCGGCTGGAGCTAAAGAAAGGGATCAATAACTGTTCGGTTATCAATGACAGTTATTCCGCCGATCTCAGTTCGCTGAAGATAGCGCTCGATTTCCTGGCCCGCCAGCAGCAGCACACGCGTAAAACCGTCATTCTTTCGGATATCCCCCAGACAGGTAAAACAGAGCAGGAGCTGTACCGGCTGGTAGCCGCCACCCTGCAGGAAAAAAAGATTACGCGTTTTATCGGTATCGGTCCGCAGTTGCTGCGCTACCGGCAACTATTTGAAACAACTGTTGCGGAAACCGGTTTTTATGAAACTACAGAAGCTTTTAGAAAAGATTTTTACCGCTGGAAATTTCAGCAGGAAATCATTTTACTGAAAGGTGCGCGGGTATTTGCCTTTGAACAGTTATTGCCCCTGCTGGAACAGAAAGTACACCAGACCGTGCTGGAAATAAACCTGAACGATGTGCTGCACAACCTGCAGCAATACCAGCGCATCATCAGGCCTTCTACCAAAATCATGGCCATGGTAAAAGCTGCCTCTTACGGAAGCGGCACTTATGAAATTGCCAGCCTGCTGCAATTTCATAAAGCCGATTACCTGGCGGTTGCCTATACAGATGAAGGTGTTGAACTGCGAAAGGCAGGCATCAGCCTGCCTATTATGGTCATGAACCCCGAGCCCAATACCTTTGACGCATTGCTGCAGTATAACCTGGAGCCGGATATCTGGTCTTTTGAATTGCTGCGTGCCTTTAATGAACACCTGCGTAAAGAAGGGCTGCAACAATTTCCCGTACATATAGAACTGGAAACCGGTATGAACCGGCTTGGATTTGGCCTGGCAGGTATGGAACAGCTGGCCACCAGATTGAGCACCGGCCATTGCCGGGTGCAATCTGTATTTACACACCTGGCCGCCAGCGAAGACCCCGCCAGCGATGATTTTACACTGCAACAGGCAGAAAAATATTTCGCCGCTGTCAGCATCCTGCAAAAAAAGATTGCTTACCCCTTTCTGCAGCACATCGCCAATTCTGCGGCCATTGTGCGCCATCCGCAATTACAACTGGATATGGTGCGCCTGGGCATTGGTTTGTATGGCATTGATCCGGCTGCCACCCATACACTTGACCTGCGGGAAGTCTCTACCCTTACCACTACCATTGCCCAGGTAAAAAAAGTGAAAAAGGGCGACACGATTGGTTATGGCAGAAAGGGAATGGCCGCTACCGATACAACCATCGCCATTGTTCGGCTTGGTTATGCAGACGGCTATCCCAGGCGGCTGGGCAACGGCATCGGTAAAATGCTGGTTAACGGACAACTGGCACCGGTTATCGGCAGTATTAATATGGATATGACCATGCTGGATATTACCGCTACCGGCCCCGCAGCAGAAGGCGATGAAGTGATCGTGTTTGGACGACATTTATCTGTGCAGCAGGTGGCGGCCTGGGCACAAACCATTCCTTACGAGATCATGGCGGGCATCTCCCAGCGGGTAAAAAGGGTCTATTTCGAGGAATAACCGCACAAACACCGGTGGCAACCGGCAAGAGGAAGGATTACCCCCCTGCCCATTAAACCATTATATTTGCCAACTAAATAATGAAACCGGTGAAGGGAAGAAATATCGCCTTTATAATCCTGATCATTCTTTTTATTGACCAGGCACTGAAATACTGGGTTAAGACGCATATGCCGCTGAGCGAAGACTGGGATCAGTATCAAGCCATGCTCACCCCTTACGATCGCGGCCTGCGCCCCCTGGGCGGCAGCTGGTTCCAGGT
>CAXTMV010000160.1:0-319 GCA_964245425.1 uncultured Flavihumibacter sp.
CGGTTATCCATACATCGCGGTTCCTGCCTTTATCGTCTGTACAGGAAATCTTAACCTGTCCTTCTTCCGGTATAAAAAACTGTTTGTTACCAATATTGGCCGATTTAAAAAATTTATTGTTGACGTACCAGTATACCATGCCGGCATCGGCCGCGGCCCTGCAAACCAGCTGCAGGGGTTCCGGGTGTTTTTTGCTGATCAGGTATTCGGTTCCATTGGCAGGCGATGTTATCAGCGGCGCACCTTCTTTGAATATCTTTTCACAGGCGGGGTTGTGCGGCGGAATGGGCGTATAGCCGACCCTGTTATCCTGCATCCA
>CAXTMV010000160.1:329-8015 GCA_964245425.1 uncultured Flavihumibacter sp.
GGTTCGTCCCTAACCTGAAACCTTGAATTCGATGCGCCGGTTCTGGGCCCGGCCTGCCTCTTTGGTGTTGCTGGCGAGCGGGTTGGCGTCGCCGAACCCTTTCGCCGAAAGGTGATCGGCCGCCACGCCCTTGTCCTGCATCCAGGCCCGCATATCAGGTGTTATGATCCGGTATAATTTCTTTTTGTAACCGGTAGCCGAAACACAGCTGCGGCAATAAGCCATTTTTTCATCGGGGCTTACCATTATCTCCTGCATATTATCACATTTTTTAGCCGTCGATACCAGCGGTATAAAATAATCGCTCACCAGGTTGCTGCAATACGTATCCGGTGGCAAACCGGTTTCGGAACAGACCTGCCTTGTATCGCAGCCCGCCGGCTGCGTATACCAATCCTGGTCGCTGTCGTAATTGATGGTATTAAAGATCTTGAAGAGTAATGGCGTGGCAATATTGGCCCCGCTTAGTTCCGGGATGCCCTGTGCAGAAAAATTACCCGCCCAGATGCCAACCGTATAATGCTTGTTATAGCCGATGCTCCAGGCGTCTCTTCTACCATAAGAAGTGCCAGTTTTCCAGGCAATTTTTGGCAGGTGTTCCGTGCTTTGCCAGTTCAGCGGAAAATCTGGCCGGTTTACTTTGGAGAGTGTTTCATTGATCATAAAATTGGCTGCAGCCGACAACAGCCTCTTTTTTTCATGTGCACTGTCGCTTTGCTGGTAAGAAGGTTGTACGTATACGCCTTCATTGGCAAAAGCACTGTACATGCCTGTTAGTTCTTCCAGTGTGGCGCCACAGCCGCCGAGTATCAGCGACAGGCCCAGTTTCTGCTGATCTTTTTTTATCTGTTGAAAATGACAGTCTGCCAGTTTTTGCAGCAATTTATCCTTGCCCAGCAGGCGCAGGCTTTTTACAGCCGGTATATTAAGCGAATGTTCCAGGGCATATTCCATGCTCACATACCCGTTGAATTTCCGGTCGTAGTTTTCGGGGGTATAACCCTGGTAGTTGACTGCCACATCGGTGATGATCGTTTTGGGGGTGAGCAGGCCTTCATCAATACAAAGCCCGTAGAGCAGGGGTTTCAGTGTGCTGCCCGGTTGCCGGATGGCGGCAGCGCCGTTTACCTGGCCGTCGTCTACGGTATCCTTAAAATTGGCAGAACCTACATAGGCGATCACCTGGTGGGTAGTATTGTCTATTACAATAACGGCGGCATTGCGTATGTTCTTCAACGTGAGCGACCTGGAATAATCGGCTACCAGCTTTTCGATGGTGAGCTGTGTATTCATGTTGATATGAGTGGCAATACTGGCGCCGCCTTTTTTCTTCAGGCGATATGCCAGCTGCGGAATGTATTTGGGAACAATACCTCTTTGGGCAGTGAGCGGTTCATCCAGGGCATCCGCAATTTCCTTTTGGGTAAATATCTTTTCCCGGGCAAATTTTTGCAGCCATCGGTTGCGTTCTTTTACAATCAGGTCGTTGTTCCTGCCAATAACCAGGGTGGAAGGCCGGTTAGGAATAATGGATAAAGCCGTTATTTCTGCCAGTGACAGGTGGTCGGGATTCTTTTTAAAATAAAGGATGGATGCCGATTTTACGCCTTGTATATTGCTGCCATACGGTACCAGGTTCAGGTAGAGCTGCAATATTTCATCCTTGCTGTATTTCCATTCCAACTGAAGCGCCCGGAACATTTCAACTACTTTATTGAAATAGGTTCTTTTTTTGGGCTCCAATGCCCTGGCCACCTGCATGGTAATGGTAGAAGCACCCGAAGTACGTTTCCGGCGCAACAGGTTTTTGAAGAAAGCCCTGGCCATTGCCGGCAGATTGATACCCGGATGCCGGTAAAAATATTTATCCTCTTTGGCAATGATGGTCTTGCGCAGCAGGGGGGAGATGTCAGCGAGTTCGGTTTTCATTCGCCATTGCTGATCGCTGGTAAGAAATGCGTGCACCACTTCACCCCGATCGTCTGTTACAATGGTAGAATACTCAACAACCACCGGAACCGGGAAAAGCAGGTTAAGTACGATGCCTGCCAATAACAAGGCCGCAACTGCTGTCAACAGTTTTACACTGATTCTTTTTATATGCTGTACGGTATTTTTCATTTATCAGCTGCCGGGCGGTTCCTGCAAAAACCCGGGTAATACTTTTCCGTGCCACGCGCAACGGTAAAGCATCTCCAAAAATATCAATTAACAAATCCTTATCGGGTAAAACTTGCCAATCGCTCCATCGTATAACTATCTTTCACCTGTAATATTTTATGCCATGGTCCAGCCGGACTATCCCCCTTAGCGCTTCCTGTCTGTTGTAAGATTTCTTTCCAAAATAAAGGAAACAAACCCTTTTTTTACCATCATTGTTGTATTTTAACACCTGTTTCTAAAACATTTCAACCCATCCTCTATGCGTATTGCAAAGCCTTTTGTAATTCCGGTATTTATCGGGATTATTTTTTTATATGCCTGTAACAGGCAAGCTGTAGCATTGGATTATACCAATGCAAAAGAAGAAGTGCCCCAGCTGGGTAACCTGGTATTCCGCTTTGATAAACCACTCGTAAACGATTCGCTGCTGAACCAGTGGGATTCTACCGAATACATCTCTTTTGAACCCAAGATTGCAGGGCGTTTCCGGTGGGAGCATGGAGATGAGCTGGTATTCTCGCCGGCAAGGCCGCTGCAGCCGGCCACTACTTTCAAAGCTACGCTCAAAAGCGAGCTGCTTCGCTTTTCCAAATTTGGAAAGGTAGAAAAAGGCGATAACATCGTATTCAGCACACCCGACCTGAAACTGGAAAATACCAATACTACCTGGGTGATACAGGATGAACATACCAAAACAGCCATCCCGCAGGTAGATCTTTATTTTAATTACCCGGTAAACGCCACGCTATTGAAAGATAAGCTGCAATTAACGGTGGATGGCAAACCGGCCGACTATACGGTACAATCGGTATCAGACGACGATAAAATTTCTTTGCGTATCACAGGGTTCACAACAGAAGATCGCGATTATGATGTCAGGATCAGCCTGGATAAAGGCATTGTACCGGTGAATGGCACCAACGCCACCAAGGAGAAAACAGAAACTAAAACACTCATCCCTTCGCCTTTTACGCTTACCGTGAACGACGTAAACACGGATCATGATGGCAGTACCGGCACCATTACCGTAAGAACCAGCCAGCAGGTAACCGCTGAAAACCTGGCCTCCTTTATCAAATTTGACCCGGCTGTTAAATTCACCGTAGCGGCCACAGACGACGGACTGGTGGTAACCAGCGATGGCTTTGATGCCACCAAAAGTTATTCTTTTACCCTGGCAAAAGGCCTGCGCGGAAAAATTGGCGGCGTGCTGAAAGAAGACTACCATAATAATTTTGCATTTGGCAAAATGGAGCCTTCTATCAGTTTTGTAAACAGGCAGGCCGTTTACCTCGCCGGCCAGGGCAATAAAAACATTGAAGTAAAACTGGTGAGTGTGGCCAAAGTAAAAGTGATTGTCTCAAAAATCTATGAGAACAATTTACTGGCCGCCCAGCGCAGCGGCTATTACCCCAAAGACGCGTCGGGCAATGATGATCGCTATGAAGGAGAAAGTGATGCTGTGGTGGGCGACATTATGTATGAAGAAGAAATTGATACCAAAACGCTGCCCAAAAGCGGGTCTGCACGCCTCTTTCATTTCAATGTAAACGATAAACTGCCGGAATTCAAAGGCGTCTATCATATAAAAATAAAATCAACGGAAGACAATTGGGTTAGCGACAGCCGTTTTATTTCCGTTTCCGATTTCGGGCTGATTGCAAAGGAAGGCGCCGATAAAATTTATGTATTCATTAATTCTTTAAAAAGCGCTTTGCCGGTTAACGGCGTAAATGTAGTGGCGTATGGCGCCAATAACCAGTTACTCGGCACCGGCAGCACCAATGCGGAAGGAGTAGCAGAAATCAATTATTCAAAAAAAGAATTTGCAGGCTTTAAGCCGGCCATGATTATCGCAAAAACGGAGACCGATTTCAGCTACCTGCCCTTCAACAGCACAAAAGTAAATATGAGCCGTTTTGATGTGGGCGGCAAACAAAGCAATACTACCGGGCTGGATGCCTTTATCTATGCCGAAAGAGATATATACCGGCCCGGGGAAAGCATACATTTTTCAGTAGTGCTGCGCGATAAATTATGGAAATCGCCGGGAGAACTGCCTGTAAAACTGAAATTTTTATTGCCCAACGGAAAAGAACTGAAAACCTTCCGCAAAAACCTGAATGAGCAGGGTTCGCTGGAAGGCAGTGTTGATATTGCCGCGGCCGCCATTACCGGCAGCTATTCATTGGAAGTATACAATGGCAACGATGTGTTACTGGGCACCCAGAATTTCAGGGTGGAAGAATTTGTACCCGACCGGATCAAGGTAAATACCAAGCTGGATAAAGAGAGCCTGGTTGCAGGCGAGTCAGCCAAACTCACTATCAGCGCCGTTAACTTTTTTGGCCCCCCCGCTGCCAACCGTAATTATGAATGCGAGATACAGGTAAAACAGAAATTATTCAATCCTAAAAAATACGACCACTATAATTTCGCGATTGCTAACCCGGGTGTTTCGTTCGACAAGGAAGTAAAGGAAGGCAAGACCGATGAAAATGGCAATGCTACAGAGAACTTCACCGTTAAGGAACAATACAAAAATGCCGGCCTGCTGCAGGCATCCTTTTACAGCACCGTGTTTGATGAAACAGGGCGGCCGGTAAGCCGCAATACAACGGCTGATATTTTTACCCAGCCTGTTTTTTACGGCATTGGCGAAGATGGCTGGTGGTATTACCCACTGAACCAATCCATCAAATTCCCATTATTGTCGATTGACAAGCACGAGGCACTGGCCAGCAGCCGGGCGCGGGTGGAAGTGATTAAACATGAATACAGGACCGTGCTGGCAAAAAGCGGCGAGTATTTCCGCTATGAATCGCAGAAAGAAGATAACCTGGTGGCTTCAGGCAATATTACCATCGCCGGCGAAAATACCAGCTATTCGTTTACACCCCGTACGGCCGGCGCCTATGAACTGCGCGTATACATACCCGGTGCCAATAGCTATGTAAAAAAAGAATTTTACAGTTATGGCAGCTGGGGCAACGACAACAGCTCATTTGAAGTGAGTACGGAAGGCAATATTGATATCGATGTAGACAAGTCTGCCTACAATACCGGTGAATCGGCCAAGGTTTTGTTTAAAACACCTTTCAGCGGAAAAATGCTGGTGACCATGGAAACCGATAAAGTGGTTTCTTACCAGTATGTACAGGTAGATGGCAGGCAGGCTTCTGTTGATCTAAAGCTGACAGCCGACCACCTGCCCAACGTTTATATTACTGCTACCCTGGTAAAGCCACATGATGTAAGTGATATTCCGCTGACAGTGGCACATGGATATAAAAATATTATGGTAGAAGAAAAAAGCCGTAAGATGGATGTAGAAGTAGTAGCAGCAGGCGCTGTGCGATCACATACGCACCAGAAAGTAAAAGTAAAGGCTGCTGCCGGCAGTTATGTAACGCTGGCCGCCGTAGACAATGGTGTGCTGCAGGTGAGTAATTTTGATACGCCTGACCCCTATGGTTATTTCTACGGCAAAAGAGCCCTGGAAGTAAATGGTTACGATATGTATCCGCTGTTATTTCCGGAAATACGCGCCAGGCTTAGCAGCACGGGAGGTGATGGAGACCTGGAAACGAGTAAGCGAAGCAACCCGATGCCGAATAAACGGATAAAAATTGTGAGCTACTGGAGCGGCATTACCAAAGCCGATGGCAGCGGGGAAGCCAATTTTGAATTCGACATACCCCAGTTCAGCGGAGAAATAAGATTGATGGCAGTGGCCTATAAAAATGAAAGCTTTGGCAGCAAAGAGGCCAGTATGAAAGTGGCAGACCCGATAGTACTGAGTACTGCCCTGCCGCGGTTCTTAAGCCCGGGCGACACCGTAACCGTTCCAGTTACCATTACCAATACCACGGACAAAAACACCACCGCCGACGCTGTGCTGAGCGTAACAGCTCCTTTGCAGGTTGCGGGCCCGCAACAGCAATCGGTAGATCTGAAAGCAAACAGCGAAGCACGCGCCGTATTTAAAGTGATTGCTTCACCGGCCATCAGCACCGGGAAAATAAAAATAGATGTAAAGGGAATGGGCGAAAAATTTACAGACGAGACGGACATTACCGTCCGGCCTGCGTCTACCCTGCAAAAACTTACCGGCAGTGGCTCCATAGCCGGCAATAGCAGCCAGCGGATCACGATTGGCCTGACTGATTTGATGCCAGGCAGCGGCAACTATAAATTATTGGTAAGCCGTTCCCCGGCGCTGCAACTGGCCAGCCAGTTTGCCTACCTGGTAGAATATCCCTATGGTTGCACAGAACAAACTGTTTCCGTGGCTTTTCCGCAATTGTATTATGCAGACCTGGCAGACCTGCTGAACAGCGGTAAGGCGAATAAAGCCAATGCCAATGCCAATA
The DNA here is from genome assembly GCA_964245425.1 of uncultured Flavihumibacter sp. Classification (GTDB taxonomy): domain Bacteria; phylum Bacteroidota; class Bacteroidia; order Chitinophagales; family Chitinophagaceae; genus JACMLD01. The sequence goes on from CAXTMV010000160.1 coordinate 6,866, forward strand.
TCCAGGAAGCCATTCGTAAGATAAAATTGCGACAGCTTTACAATGGCGGCATTACTTTGTGGGACGGCGAAACAACTGAACATTGGTGGGCTTCCGTATATGCCGCCCATTTTTTACTGGAAGCGCAGAAAGCCGGGTATGATGTAGACAACGGTCTGCTGCAAACGCTGCTCAACTTTCTGAACGGAAAATTGCGCAACCGTGAAACCATTACCTATTATTATAACCAGAAGGAACAAAAGAAAATAGTGCCGAAAGAAGTGGCTTATAGCCTGTACGTACTGGCCATTGCCAACCGGCCTAATATAAGTGTGATGAATTATTACAAGGCCAACCCTGCATTGCTGGCTTTAGACAGCCGCTATCTTTTGTCGGCCGCCTATGCCGTTGCAGGCGATAAGGCCAGGTTTAAAGAGTTGCTACCCGCATCTTTCAGCGGGGAAGAATCAGTGGCACAGACAGGGGGTAGTTTCTATAGCGATATCCGCGATGAATCAATCGCCCTGAATACACTGATAGATGTTGACCCTGGCAACGCGCAAATTGGTACCATGGCCAATCATGTGGTGACCAAACTGAAACAGCGCAGCTGGTACAGCACCCAGGAAAGCGCCTTCAGCTTCCTGGCCATGGGTAAACTGGCAAGGGCAGCCAACCAGTCTACCATAACGGCCAGCATTAATGCAAATGGAAAAACCGCCGGTACAGTGAGCGGCAATAACCTGCAGTTAAATGACAAACAGCTGGGCGGCACCACCGTTGATATCATTACCAAGGGAGACGGCAGGCTCTACTACTGGTGGCAGAGCGAAGGCATCAGCGCCAGCGGGACTTATAAAGAAGAAGACAATTACTTAAAAGTACGCCGCAGGTTTTACGACCGCTACGGACGGCCCATGACCGGTAGTACATTTAAACAAAACGACCTGGTGGTTGTGCAGCTGACACTTGAAAAGTCATATAGTGGGGCAGTTGACAATGTTGTAATAACCGATTTGTTACCGGCCGGTTTCGAAATAGAGAACCCGCGTACAAAAGAGCTGCCGGGTATGGAATGGATCAAAGATGCTGACAGTCCAACGGCAATGGATGTACGCGATGACCGCATCAACCTGTTTGTAAATTTGTACAGCACCAAGCAGGTGTATTA
>CAXTMV010000160.1:8076-12960 GCA_964245425.1 uncultured Flavihumibacter sp.
GAGCCCGGGTGTGTATAAAATGGGGCCTGCCAGTGCAGATGCCATGTACAACGGAGAATATCATTCTTACAATGGGGCGGGCATAATAAAAGTGGTACAGTAGAGGAGCGAGGGGAACAAAGAGAAAGGGAGCGTGCGTCGCGATTATTCAAAGACTTTTAATTAAACAATCAATAAATAGGTTTGAAGAAATTATTCAAATACAGCGGGTATGCTATTCTTGGTTTTATCGTCTTTGTTTTAGTTTACCTGGGCCTGGCCTGGTTGCTGGAAAGAATCACGATAGATAAAGAAACCGGACAGCCCGAAGAGATGGCCATCTATATCCGCACCAATGGGGTGCATACAGACCTGGTATTGCCCATAAAAAGCCCGCAGATAGACTGGAGCCGTGAAATATCCTTTGCCAATACGCACCTAAAGGATACGGTGGCGATGCGGTACCTGTCCATGGGTTGGGGCGACAAAGGGTTTTACCTGGAAACACCTACCTGGGCAGATCTGAAAATAAGTATTGCTTTTAAAGCTGCGTTTGGCCTGGGCGCCACGGCTATGCATGCTACTTTTTATGAAGATGTGCCGGATAATAAATCCTGTCGCAAAATCATGATCAGTGTTGTTCAGTATGCAAGGCTGGTGGAATATATCAGCAACAGCTTTCAGAAAGATGCAGCGGGTCATGTGATCCCGATTGTTACCAGTGCAAATTATGGACAGGCAGATGCTTTTTATGAAGCGACCCGTCGCTACAGCCTGTTTAATACCTGCAATACCTGGGCGAACAATAGTTTAAAAAGCTGCGGACAGAAAGCCTGTTTGTGGACGCCCTTCGATACGGGGATCTTTCTTAAATACCCATAAAAGAATTTTTCGATTTCGGGATTGGGTGATTTTTTTGCGTTGACAGGGTGGAACGTCACCCAATCCCGAAATCAAAAAAGGCAGCCTTTAATAGCGTTGCCAATGGCCCGGTATCCAACGGTAACCGTGGGGCGTGTCCTGCCAGTGACCGTCCATCCAACGGGCGCCATGACGGGGTGCTTCCCAATGACCTTCATGCCATTCATATCTCCCGCCTGCCCAAACCCAGTCTCCGGTGATCCACACATGTTCGCGGCTGGGTGGGGGTGGCCTGTTGTACACCACTTCACGCGGTCTTTCGCGCACCACATATACAGGTGCGCAGGAGGCTAATGAAAATACCGCCATCAAAACAACAAAGGGTAAAAATAGTTTTTTCATAATCGTTTTTTTATTGTGTTATTAAGACCATCGGGTACAGGATGGTTTAAGCAACAAATACTAATAAATGTATAAAACGATGTGATATTACTGCCAATCGACGGTAAGTCATAACGGGTATATTATTTTAACCAGCGGTTAACGCCGAGCAGCCGACCAGCACAGGGGGAATTGGTATTGCCTGCTAAGCGCCCTTTCTTTTTCTTACTCTCTTAGCCAATTAAAAATCTTGGCATTTCTCTTTTGTTGGATGCCTGTTCGTAAGCATAGGCCAGTGTTATCAGTTCGGCCTCTTTATATGCGCCGGCGATGAAGGAGAAACCAACTGGCAGCTCATGTACTTTGCCCATGGGCACCGTGATATGCGGATAACCGGCCATGGCAGCGGGCGGACAGAAATAAAACCCGGTATCATAATCGCCGTTGATCAAATCAATACAGCAGGGCAGGCCGATGCTGGTGCCGCAAATGGCATCCAGCTTATATTGTTTCATCATATTGTCTATAATACCGCGCGCACTGGTTGTCTTGCGGATGGCATCTGTATATTCTTTGTTGTCGAGCCCCGCTTTCAGCTGGCTGCTTTCCAGGGTTTCCTGTTTGAACCAGCGCATGGCCGTGGCTTCCTCCTGTTTATTGAATGCAATTACGTCGGCCAGCGATTTTACTTTTGCATTGGCATGCGCCAGGTATTTGTTGAGCCCATCTTTGAATTCATATTGCAATACGGTGAATTCGCCGCTGCTGGCTTCTTTAGTTGCTTTCAGCAATTCCACTTCAACAATAACGGCTCCTTTTGTTTTCAGCAGTTCAATAGCGGCCTTGTATAAACGCACGACACCCTCGTGGCCTTCCATGAATTTCTTTTCCACACCAATTCTTTTTCCCTGCAAGCCATTTGCATCCAGGAAAGGCGTGTAGTCTTTTTGTATTTTGCCCTTGCTTTCCGCCGTTACCGCATCTTCTGCATCAGCGCCTGTTAGCGCACCCAGCAGGATGGCCGCATCGCGCACCGTTCTTGCCATGGGGCCCGCCGTATCCTGTGTTTTTGATATGGGGATGATGCCACTGCGGCTCAGCAACCCCACCGTTGGCTTAATGCCTACAATACCGCAGAAAGAAGAAGGAGCAATCACCGACCCATCTGTTTCCGTGCCGATGGCCACCACGCAGAGATTGGCGGCTACGGCAGCGCCCGAACCCGAACTGGAACCACAGGGGTTACGGTTAAGCACAACCGGGTTTTTTGTTTGCAGTCCCCGGCTGCTCCAGCCGCTGGTAGATCGGTTTGATCTGAAATTGGCCCATTCGCTCAGGTTTGTTTTTCCCAGCAGGACGGCACCGGCAGCCCTTAATTGTTGTATGATAAAGGCATCCTTTGACGCTATATTACCCACCAGTGCCAGCGAACCGGCCGTGGTCATCATTTTATCGCCCGTATTGATATTGTCTTTGATCAAAACAGGTATACCATGCAGCGGACCGCGCAGCTTGCCGTCTTTTCTTTCCTTGTCCATTTCGGCGGCAATGGAAAGCGCGTCCGGGTTTATTTCAATTACTGCGTTGATGGCCGGCCCATTCTTATCAATGGCGTTGATGCGTTTTAAATACAGGTCGGTGATCGACTGCGATGTGTGTTCCCCGCTTTTCATTTTCTGCTGCAACGCATCAATGGTTGTTTCATTCAAAACAAAATCAGTATCAGGCGTTGGCGGCGGCGCTTCAGCGGCACTGTCTTTTTTTTCAGGTGCGTGGCAGGCGGCTGCAGACAAAGTGCCGATGGCGATGCTGGCAATGGAACCAGCCTGTAAGAATTTTTTTCTGTTCATAGAAGAAATATGCTAATGTGAAAAATGTCTGATATCTGATGTGGTGATGTCTGATATGTCTTTGGCCCTTGCACAAATCAGGCATCAGCCATTTCACCGCCCTACTGCCGGTACCACCGGCAGGCCTTCATTGCCGTCTTCGCTGACAGATTGCACGGCAAAAAAATAATTGTCTTTTGAATAGGGAAGTACCATGGCGGTTTCTTTTGTGAAAATCTTTTTTTGCCATACCGCGCTGGTGGTTTCGCGCATCAGCACATAAAAGCCTTTTGGCTTGCCGCTTTTGGGAGGGGTCCAGCTAAGGCTGGTAACATTGCCGAGTCTTTTTACATCTACTTTTACTTCCTGGGGCATCGACGGCGATTTTGCCAAATTGGCCAGGTTGCAAAGGTTCAGGCAGGTATTCTTGCGCAGGTATTCAAAGTCCATGAACTCGGGCAGGTCACCATACTGTATGTTATTTTCCTTTCGTACATCCTGGTGCTGGTGATAATAATTTTCATTCATTTCCGTAATGCGAACCGCGGCATAGCCATTGGTTACATAGGGTGTATGATCGCCGCCGCGTAGAAAACGGTCGTTCCGGTACACCATCACTACCTGTAAATTATCTACGTACCGTTCGCCGGTTTCTTTCACGTACCGGGCCAGTTGCCGGGCCTTGCCATCGTTTTCTAACCCCAACTGGCGAATGCTGTTAGCGCTTTTATCCAGCTCAAAGGCCGGCAATCCTTCACTGAATACGCGTATCCGGGTATTGTCGATAATATTTGTTTCGCTGCTGTTATTGCTGCCCATGATATCATTGTTCAGCACTGCTTCAATATTCCTGTTTTCTTTTTTAGATTTATTGGCCATATAGGTAGCGCCCAATAGTCCCTGTTCTTCTCCGCTGACAGCAATGAAGATGATGGTGGCCGGAAAGCTGTTCTTGCTCATGATGCGGGCACATTCCAATACCGCAGACGTGCCGCTGCCATCGTCGTTGGCGCCGGGTGCATCGCCGGTCCTGTCCATTACATTGGTGCGCATATTGTCCATATGCCCGCTTATCAAAAATACCCGGTCGTCATCGGGGTCCGTTCCCTTCAGGGTGGCTACCACATTACCCAATACCAGCGGGGCATCTACGCGCCTGCCGTCTGGTTGCAGGGTGGTGGTGTCTATGACGGCCGTTAAGCGGCCGCCGGATTGTTTGGCAAATTCATTGAATTTGCCCAGCACCCACAAACGGGCTGCACCAATGCCTCTTTTCGGATCTGTCTGGGTGCTGAGTGTATTGCGGGTGCCAAAAGCGACCAGTCCTTTTATATATGACTGGAGTGAATCGGCCGATACCTCTTTTACCATTTTTTCTATCAGGGGATCCTTCTGTATGATGTTTTGGGAAAAAGCAGTTGCAAAGCAGCACATAACGGAGGCCGTTAATAAAAGATTTCTCATGCAGTGGTGTTGTTTTATGGTTCAATATAATGTAATTTTTGATTTATTGATTTCGGGAGGTTGAGATTTACTGTTGCCATGGCAGCAGGCAAATCATACAATCATAAGATCATTGTTGTCCGGGTAAACTTTTAATCGATTGGCCTTGGGCCGGCCGGGCGCTCGCAGCCTTTTCGATGCTGCATTTTGCTTTGAGGAGGTAACGCAGCATGGGCAAGTGTTTCAGCCGACACATTATTCAACTGTAGAATAAAGCTAACGCAAATCGAAGATTCAGCAACGCTCGTAAAATAAAATATTTGTTGCTAAATCGAAGGTTCAGCAACGCCCGTAAAATAAAATATTTGTTGCTAAATCGAAGATTCAGCAA
>CAXTMV010000161.1:0-12934 GCA_964245425.1 uncultured Flavihumibacter sp.
CTATGATTGGTTCAAAGAAATCAGTTTCTTGCATTTTATACGGGATGTTGGCAAGCATATCACCGTTAATTACATGATGTCTAAAGACAGCGTAAAGAAAAGGCTCGACGGAGAAAACGGCATGAGCTTTACTGAATTTACTTACCAGCTGGTACAGGGATATGATTTCTACTGGCTGTACCAGCATAAAAATGCCAAACTGCAGATGGGTGGCAGCGACCAATGGGGCAATATTGTTACCGGCACGGAGTTAATACGGAGAAAGGCCGGTGGCGAAGCATTTGCCTTTACCTGCCCCCTGATTACAAAGGCCGATGGTGGTAAATTCGGGAAAACAGAGAAAGGGAATATCTGGTTGGATCCGGTTAAGACCACGCCCTTCCAGTTTTACCAGTTCTGGCTCAATGCCGCCGATGCAGATGCGGAGAAATGGATCAGGATTTTTACTTTTTTACCAAAGACCGATATAGATAACTTGTTGGAAAAGCACGCAGCCAATGCAGCTGCAAGAGGGCTGCAAAAAACACTCGCACGCGAGCTGACTGTTTTTGTACATGGCGCCGATGAATATGCAAAGGCGGTTGAAACAACAGAAAAATTATTTTCGGCCCAGCAGGGACCTGCAGAAGATCTTAGCCAGGAAGATCTGGAAAATATGGAAGGAGTGGTGAAATTTGATTTTCCTGTTGCTAAAATAAGTGCCGGCATCGATATCGTAAGCCTGCTGGCGGAAACAGGCATCTTCCCCAGCAAGGGAGAAGCAAGAAAAACCGTGCAGGGCGGTGGTGTCAGCATCAATAAAAATAAAGTGGAAACGATTTCCCTGATGGTAGATAATTCAATGTTGCTTCATGGCCAATACCTGCTGGTACAAAAGGGAAAGAAAAATTATTACCTGGTACGGGTTGGTTGATCAGTTGATTTGATTGGTCAATTGGTTAATGGGTTTGAATGATAGGTTCCTGTTATCATGCACCAAATTTTTTATTTTGCCTTTTTAATTGACCAATAAAAAAAACCGCCTCATTACTGGGGCGGTTTTCTTTTTAAAACGATTCTTATTTTGCTTCTTCGGGTGCTGTTGCATCGCCGCTGTCGCCACTTTCCATTTTCTTCTTCAGCTCTGCCAGTACGCCCAGATCGCCCAGGGTAGTTTTTTCTACCTTGCTTTGAATATTCTTCACGGCTTTCTTGGTCTGATCTGCTTCTACCCTTGCTTCTTTTCTCACAGCTTCTTTTTCTTCTGCTTTCACCTGTTCCCAGATGCGGGTATGAGACAATACAATCCTTTTCTCATTGCGATCAAATTCAATCACTACAAACTGTGCGGTCTCGTCGGCCTGTACCTGCTTGCCATCTTCCTTGTTCAGGTGACGGTTGGGTGCAAAGCCTTCCAGGCCATAAGGCAGTTGTACCAGTGCGCCTTTATCGTCTTTCCGAATCACCAGTCCTTCATGAACAGAACCTACGGCAAAAGTATCCTGCAAAGCATTCCAGGGATCTTCTTCCAGTTGTTTATGCCCCAGTTGCAGTTTGCGGTTTTCTTTGTCGATACCCAGGATCTTTACATCGATGCGCTCACCCACTTTGGTGTATTCACTTGGGTGGTTAAAGCGTTTCAGCCAGCTTAAATCGCTGATGTGGATCATACCGCCAATACCAGTTGCCAGCTCTACAAACACACCGTAAGGCGTAATGTTCTTCACCAGGCCGCTGTGACGGCTGCCTTCGGGGAACGTGGTTTCGATGGTGCTCCAGGGATCTTCGCTCAATTGCTTGATAGAAAGGCTCATCTTGCGTGCGTCTTTATCAAGCGTTACTACTTTGGCTTTATGAATATCGCCCAGTTTAAAGAATTCTTTGGCGTTTACCGGCGTGTTGGCCCAGGTAATTTCGCTTACGTGCACAAGACCTTCCACACCTGGCTGTATTTCAAGGAATGCACCATAGTCTTCAATATTTACCACCTTACCTTCTACTACTTCGCCTTCTTTCACATTTTCGGGCAGTATATCCCATGGGTGCGGCGTCAGTTGTTTAAGACCGAGGCTGATACGTTTTTTCTCATCGTCAAAATCAAGCACCACCACTTTCAGTTTCTGATCCAGCTTCAATACTTCGGTAGGATGAGAGATACGTCCCCATGAAATATCGGTGATGTACAGCAATCCATCGAGGCCGCCAAGGTCCATGAATGCACCGAAATCGGTGATGTTCTTGATGGTTCCTTCCAGTACCTGGCCTTTTTCGAGCTTGCTCATGATCTCTGCGCGCTGTGCTTCGATATCGCTTTCGATAAGTGCTTTATGCGATACAACGGCGTTCTTGATGGTCTCGTTTACCTTCACCACTTTAAACTCCATTGTTTTACCAACAAACTGGTCGTAGTCGGTTACAGGCTTAACATCTATCTGAGAACCTGGCAGGAAGGTTTCCATACCAAATACATCTACAATCAAACCACCTTTCGTTTTGCTGGTAACGGTACCGGTAATTACTTCGCCGGTCTTGTGTACTTCCACAATCCGTTCCCATGCACGGGTAGTACGCGCTTGTTTGCGGCTCAGGTTCAGGTTGCCTTCGCGGTCTTCTTTTTCAACCACCATTACTTCCACTTCATCACCAATTTTCAGGTTCTGCAGATCGCGGAATTCATTCAGGGATATCAATCCATCACTTTTAAAACCGATGTTCAGTACCACATCTGTTTTTGTAAGCCCCACCACAGATCCTTTGATCAGCGTGCCGTCAGTAATTTGTATAAAGGTGTCATCGTACACTTTACTGTACTTTTCATTTTCCTCTTTGCTGTAAGCCGACACATTGCGTTTGTCGATGCTCCAGTCAAAATCATCATGAGCCGTAACAATACGCTCATGTACAGGTGCAGTTGGTGTCGCTGTAACCTCTGCTGTTTCGGTAGCAGCCGGTTCCTGTGCATCAGCGTTTAGTTGTTTAACAATAAAATTTTGAAACATGGTAAGATCCCGCTGGTTTTATTTCGGGGTTGCAAAGATACGGCAAAATGGTATTTCCGGCCAGCTTTCCGGTTGCTTTTTTTGCTGCCGGCCAGGGGGCCTTGTACGGAAGGGTTGTTACAATTGTATTATTTTCAATACATTATATACCAACTACCGGCGATTTGCCGGAAAATGGCTATTGATAAAGAAATTCATACTGATAAGTGTACCGGGTGCCGTTATTCAGCCGATACAGCTGCTATCGATTGGGCTGCTATCCACCCACTGGTCCAGGCATGCTGAAAATTGAAGCCGCCGGTTACGCCGTCCACATCCAGTATTTCGCCGGCAAAGAACAGGCCGGGCCATTTTCTGCTCATCATGGTATTGGCATCTACTTCATTCAGCCGGATGCCGCCTGCTGTTACAAATTCTTCCTTAAAAGTGGTTTTGCCCTTCACCGTGCATTCGTACAGGCAAAGTAGTTTCTCCAGTTTATGCTGCAGCTGGGAAGGCAGATCGGCCCAGCGTGTTTCGATCCTGATACCCGATTGCTGTAAAAAAAACTCCCATAACCTTGCCGGCAGGCCAAAGGGATTTTTATTGGCCATCTTTACCCCGGCCATCTCAAACCGCAATTCATCCAGCCGGGCAGCCAGGGATTGTTGGTGGTAGGCGGGCAGCCAATTGACAAAGGCGGTAAATGCATAGTTCTTTTCTGCAAATGCACGCGCGCCCCAGGCACTCATCTTCAATATGGCCGGACCGCTCAGGCCCCAATGTGTAATCAGTAAGGGGCCTGCTGTTTCCAGTTTGGTACCGGCAATTTTAACTTTTACGTGTTCAACGCTGATGCCCATCAGTTCGGTCATTGGATTGCCGGGCATATTAAATGTAAAAAGAGAAGGTACGGGAGTTTCGATGCTGTGGCCGGTTTGCAGCAGCCATTCAAACATGCTGGCTTTGGGATATCCGCCGCAGGCAACGCAGAGATAGTCGGTAGTCATCAGCCGGGCGTCGGGAGCAGGGAACGTAGCCTCCTTGCCGGTCCGCACAACAACGGTCAGCACAAAACCTTTTTCTTTACCTGCATTATTTTTTTCCGGGTCTTGTTCTAACCAAGTTGGCCTGGCGGTTTCAGGCTGACGACTATCGACTTTCTTCACCTCTGCCTGCAGGATCACTTCTACCTTGTGCCGCGCTGCTTCTGTCCATAAGCAATCAACAATTGTTTGGGAGGTATTGCTGGCGGGGAACATGCGGCCATCGGCCTCGGTTTTCAGTGCTACCTGCCGTTGGGCAAACCACTGTATGGTATCTGTTGTAAAAAAACGGTGAAACGCTTTTTTTACAAAATGACCGCCGCGGGGATATTTTTTGACCATATCGGCGATGTCAAAACAGGCATGTGTTACATTGCAGCGTCCCCCGCCACTCACACTTACCTTGCTTAAGACCTTATTGCTTTTTTCGAGGATGATGACTTCCAGCTGGGGATTGAGGCGGGCCGCATTGATGGCGCAAAAAAAACCTGCAGCGCCGCCACCGATTACTATCAAACGTTTTTTTTGAGCAGACAAATGATTAAGCATTGAACCCGGTGAGGTAAAAGAAGAAAATCCGCCAGCGGCCATAGCTGCGTGAAAAATAAAATTTGAAAGGCCCTTCTATCAGCTTTTTCTCGCCGCTTTCCAGCACGGCCGTGTATTTGACCATGCCTTCTGCAAAGCCCATTCCTTCATTTAATTCCACATCGCCATCGTGCAGGTCAAACTGCACTTCGCCCATCGCATAACCCGAATCCTCAAACGCTGTATAGGCGGCAAACACCTGTTTAAAGGAAGCGATCATTTCTTCTTTGGTGAAAGCCTGCCCGTCGGGCTGTATAAATTGATCACTCATATACCATTTGGCGGCTTCTGTTTTGCGCACAAACCAGTCTGCCAGGAATTTGATGGCATAGTCGGCTATTTCTGCTTCATGATCGGGGTAGAATTCTTCGTAATTAAAATATTTGGTAATACCTTCCACTTCCATATCATCGGTCTCATGTTCAAACAATTCTTCTGTTATAAAGCGGTAGCGGAAGCGCTCATCGCGGGGGCGGGTAAATTCTACTACAATGTTTTTTTGGGCCAGCAATTCTTCCAGTTCATGGCATGCTTTTATAACCGTGTCTTCATCCATATTATCAGCTTTCTCTACCACAGGATTGCCCAATAAGTCGGCAATCTTTACCATTTTTATTTTGGAATAGCGATGCTCAAAAGCCAGAATATTCTTCAGGAATTCATTTTCCAGTTCGGGCGACAGGTTTTCGTCGCTTTCATACTCCCCTCCCAGTTCTGTTTTGATCCGGATGCGCAGGATCTCGTTCTCCATACGCAGGTTTTCCATCGGGTCTTGGCTGAATCTTTCAGGATCTTCGGCAGGATGCTGTTCATTGTCCATAAACGCCAGGTTTTACTACCCTTAAATGTAAAAAATAAAACCCTCTTGAGGAGGGTTTTTTTATCTTATTACGAACGTGTTTTCAGGCGCTGTAGAGATAGGCATTTGCTTTCTCTGCTTTTTCAATGATGCTGTAGTCTGATAATATATCCGCCTTGTTTTTCCGGACGCATACATCGTGTTCAAAATGAACCGATGGCTTATGGTCGGTGGTCCGTACCGTCCAGCCATCATCTTCTGTGAATACTTCCTTTTTACCCAGGTTAATCATGGGTTCAATGGCCAGCACCATCCCTTCTTTCATTTCTTTACCGCTGCCGCGTTTGCCGTAATTGGGCACCTGCGGATCTTCGTGCATATTTTTTCCCAGGCCATGACCCACCAGTTCTCTTACAACGCCATAACCGTGTTTTTTTTCTGTATGTTCCTGGATCGCATAAGAGATATCACCTACCCTGTTACCGGCTACTGCTTTTTCAATGCCTTTATACAGCGATTCTTTTGTTACCCGTATCAGTTTGGCCACTTCCTCACCCGGAAAACCAATGGCGAATGTATAGGCATGATCACCATGGTAACCATTTTTGAAGACGCCGATGTCAATAGAAATGATATCGCCCTCCTTCAGTTCATTTTTATTCGGAAAGCCATGTACCACCACATCGTTTACAGAAGTGCAGGAATCGAAGGGATAACCATGATAGTTCAGGAAAGAGGGTACCGCATTATTGCTGCGTATGATCTCACCAATCATCTTATCGATGGCCAGGGTAGTCATACCGGGTTTCAGCACAGCTGCCACGGTTGCCAGCGTACTGCTAACCAGCAGGGCGCTCTGGCGCATGAGTGCAATTTCCGGTTCTGTTTTACAATAAATCATATTCCTTAATCAGTAGAAAGTAAAAACCTGGCAATATAATAACTGCCAGGTTTAAAATATGTTTGGAAAAAAACTAAATGGTAGTAGACTGAAGGCTTTGTCTGCCCTGTATTCTGCCACTTTTCATCAAACCATCGTACTGGCGCATCAGCAATTGTGTTTCTATCTGCTGCAGGGTGTCTAAAATTACGCCCACCATGATCAGCAGTGAAGTACCACCAAAGAAAGAGGCGAAGCCCTGTGTAACACCAAACAGCTGTGCAAAACCGGGCAAAATACCCACCACTGCCAGCAGGATAGCGCCCGGCAATGTAATGCGGTCCATTACAGAACCAATATAATCGGCTGTTGGCTGTCCGGGCTTAACACCGGGTATAAAACCATTATTACGTTTCAAATCGTCTGCAATCTGCTTGGGGTTAAAGATCAATGCTGTATAGAGGAAGGTAAAACCCACCACGATAACTGCATAAATCACCATATGCCAGGGGTCTTTGGGATCGGAGAATATCCTGGCGATGCCCTGGCTGCTCTCGAATTTTGTATACGAGATCAGCGTGGGCAAAAACATAATAGCCTGTGCGAAAATGATGGGCATAACACCGGCACCATTTACTTTTAGGGGAAGAAACTGCCGGGCCCCGCCGAATTGCCGGTTACCGACAATCTGTTTAGCGTAGTTAACAGGTATCTTTCGCACCCCCTGCACCAATACTATCAGCCCCATAATGATAGCTATCAATACGGCAATTTCAATAATATATACCAGTAGTCCCCCACCACCGCGGTTGCTTTTTGACTGCCATTCCAGCAACAGGTTCTGTGGAAGCCTGGCCAGAATGCCGATCATAATAATAATGGAAGTACCATTGCCCAATCCTTTATCTGTTATTTTTTCGCCCAGCCACATTACAAACAGGGTACCCGCGGTAAGCAGGATGGTGGTGGTAACGGGAAAGAAATCTTTGAAGGCGGTTAGCATGGCTTCCGCGTTGACCGTCTTAACATAGGTAACATAGGCACCTGCCTGAACAATGGTTACGATAACCGTGAGGTACCTTGTCCACTGATTAATTTTTTTACGGCCGCTATCACCTTCCTTTTGGATTTTCTGCATCTGGGGAACCAGTATGGTCATCAGCTGCATGAAGATGGAAGCCGATATATAAGGCATAATACCCAATGCAAAGATGGAAGCCTGTGAAAAAGCACCTCCTGCAAAAGCATCTATTAAACCCAGTGCGCCCGATTTAGCGCTGTTCAGTTTTATCTTATTGGGGTCAAGGCCTGGTAACACAATGTGCGAACCGAAACGGTAAACCAGCAGTAACCCTAAAGTCACTAGAATTTTACTCTTCAGCTCAGCAATGCTCCAGATATTTTTGAGTGTTTCGATTAGTTTCTTCACAGATGGCTAAATTTAAAAAATGAGCCTGACAAAAAACGCATTGTAAAAATGCGTTACACAAGGTACAGAAATTACTTCACAATTTCCACGGTTGAACCGGCTGCTTCCAGCGCGGCTTTTGCCTTTGCACTGATGGCATTTATTTTAAAGCTGAGGGTTGCTTTCAGCTCACCGTTTCCTAATACCTTCACACTATCTGTCTGGCTGATAAGCCCATTGATATAAAGGTTTTCAAGCGAAAACTCCTTGATACCGTATTTTTCTACCAGCTGGTCTATCTGACCCAGGTTAAATACTTTATACTCAATGCGATCATTGTTTTTGAACCCGCGCTTGGGTATACGACGCTGGATGGGCATCTGGCCGCCTTCATGCGCAAATTTGCTGGAATAACCGGCGCGGCTTTGTCCGCCTTTATTACCCTTGGTAGCAGTACCGCCTTTACCGGATGCTTCACCACGGCCTAATCTTTTCTTTTTGTGCGTTGCGCCTTTTGCAGGCCTTAATTTTTACTTAACGGGGTTATTTCCCCTCGCGTGATTTGAATAAATGTGCTAATATGGTAAATGTGGAAATGTGCTAATGTAATAAGCGAAGATGCGACAGCAGCACATTTCCACATTTACCATATTAGCACATTCAATTACATTTCCGTAACCGTCACCAGGTGGTTCACTTTGCGAACCATGCCCAGGATCTGTACACTGGCTTCTACTTCTTTGGTAGAATTAAGCTTGTTAAGTCCCAATGCTTTCAGGGTCAGTTTCTGGCGCTCGGGCCTGTCTATGGGGCTCTTTACCAGTGTTATTTTAATTTTTTTCATCTTTGTAAAAGTTGAAGGTTTAGGGCATAGGGTTTAGGGCCTTTACCCTACACCCTATACCTTAGGCCCTGATTTATCCGTTAAAAACTTTCTTCAGTGAAAGGTTCCTTGTTCTGGAGATGGTGATGGGTTCGCGCAGCATGGCCAGTGCCTTAAAGGTTGCTTTTACCACGTTGTGCGGGTTGGCAGAACCCAGCGATTTGGCCAGTACGTCTGTAACACCGGCACTTTCCAGTACGGCACGCATAGAACCTCCGGCAATTACACCGGTACCATGTGCGGCGGGTTTGATCAGTACTTTTGCAGCACCTTCCTTGGCAAGCTGATCATGGGGGATGGTTCCCTTCATTACCGGCACTTTGATCAAATTTTTCTTGGCGTCTTCAATACCTTTTGTAATGGCTTCCTGTACTTCTTTTGCCTTACCCAGGCCATGGCCTACCACACCGCTGCCATTGCCAACAATCACCAGTGCAGAAAAGCTAAAAGCGCGTCCGCCCTTGGTTGTTTTTACCACACGGTTAATGGATACCACCTTTTCTTTCAGTTCAAGGTCGCCCGCTTTAACTTTGTTTAAAATTACTTTTGACATTATTTCAAGTTAAAATTTGAATTAGAATTTAAGTCCTGCTTCCCTGGCTGCTTCGGCTACTGCTTTTACACGGCCATGGTAAAGATTGCCGCCGCGATCAAATATCACATCGTTCAAACCCAGTTCAATCGCCTTCCTGGCAATGGCTGCACCCACCAGCTTACTCTTTTCCAGCTTAACCACTTTCTGTGCTGCAATATCCTTGTCTCTGGAAGAAGCAGATGCCAGTGTAGCACCGTTTGCATCATCAATTAACTGAACATAAATTTCAGCATTGCTTCTGAAAACAGACAAACGGGGTCTTTGGGCGGTACCTACAACTTTTTTGCGTATACCATGCCTGATTTTTTGTCTTCTTACAACTTTTGCTTCCATGATTTCTATTTTTGCCCCTGATGCTGCCAGGGAAAATTACTTATTAAACGATATCTCCACTACTGACTGGGTGGTTGCATTACAAAGCAGCCGATCAACCCATCAATTATTTACCCGCTGCCTTGCCGGCCTTACGACGTAGTACTTCACCTGCAAATTTAACACCCTTACCCTTGTACGGCTCTGGTTTACGCAGGCTGCGTATTTTAGCCGCCACGGCACCTACCAGTTGTTTGTCGGCACCTTCCAGTACAATGGTCGGGTTCTGACCTTTTTCCTGCGCGGTCACCACTTTCAGTTCTTTGGGTATTTCAAATATGATATTATGAGAATAACCGAGTGCCAGGTCCAGGATATTTCCCTGGTTGGCGGCTTTGTATCCCACACCCACCAGTTCCATGTTTTTCTTATACCCATCTGTAACGCCTTTCACCATATTGTTGATCAGCGAGCGGTATAAACCATGCAATGCTTTATGCCTTATCTGATCGGTAGGACGGCCCAGTTCCACATGACCATCTTTCACTTCCACTTTAATATCACGGTCGATGGCCTGTTTCAATTCACCTTTTGGTCCTTTAACTGTAACAACATTGTCTGTTCCTACACTTACTGTTACACCACCAGGAACAATTACCGGCTGTTTACCTATCCTGCTCATATACTTTAGAATTTGAAATGAAATAATTAAAATCCCTGTTGCAGTGTTCAGCCCCGTATAGAAAGGGCTTAATTATCACACAACCTATCAATACATCTATCTTAATAAATATAGCAAAGCACTTCGCCGCCTACATTCTGCACTTTGGCTTCCTTATCTGTCATTACTCCTTTTGAAGTAGACAGGATGGCCACGCCCAATCCGTTTTTAACCCTTTTGAAATCGGCAGGTTTTGAATAGGTACGCAAACCGGGCCGGCTTACCCTTTCCAGTGCCTTGATAGCGGGCTCCTTGGTGGTAACATCGTATTTCAATGCTATCTTGATTACACCCTGCTTGTTATCGTCTTCAAATTTGTATTTAAGGATGTATCCTTTGTCATACAAAATCTCTGTCATGCGTTTTTTCAGATTAGAGGCCGGAATTTCCACAATACGGTGATTAGCCATCTGTGCGTTACGGATTCTGGTCAAAAAGTCTGCAATAGGATCAGTTACCATTGTTTATCTGGAATTGATAGTTTAAAAAAAATTGTACAATGCGATATCCTATGATATCAATATGGCCGCTTACAGCGGCGGTTGTTCTACCAGCTGGCTTTTCTTACACCGGGTATCTTGCCATTCAGTGCCATATCGCGGAACGATACACGGCTGAGGCCGAAATAGCGTACATAGCCCCTTGGACGGCCGGTTAGCTGACAGCGGTTTTTCAGGCGCACCGGTGAAGCATTCTTAGGTAGTGCATCCAGTGCTTTATAGTCACCGGCTGCTTTCAATGCTGCTCTTTTTTCAGCGTACTGGGCCACCAATACTTCTCTTTTCTTCTGCCTGTCTATTACTCATGTTTTTGCCATTATTTATTATTTAATATTTTAGATGTTAACCTAGAAACCCACCACGCGCTCTCCACACTTATTACTTATTCTGCTGTTTCTTTTTTTGCATTCCTGAACGGCATGCCCAGTTCTTTCAGCAGTTCGTATGCTTCTTCATTGGTACCGGCGGTGGTCACAAAAGTGATGTCCATACCGGTAATCTTATTTACTTTATCGATATCTATTTCAGGGAAAATAATCTGCTCTGTGATACCCAGGGTATAGTTACCACGGCCATCGAATGATTTTTCATTGATGCCTTTAAAGTCGCGCACCCTTGGCAAGGCGGTAGAGATAAACCGGTCCAGGAACTCATACATTTTCTCGCCACGCAGGGTTACCCTTGTACCGATGGGCATGTTCTTACGCAGTTTGAAATTAGAAATGTCTTTCTTACTCATGGTAGACACTGCTTTCTGCCCGGTAATCTGGGTCATTTCATCCAGCGCAATATCAATCAGCTTCTTGTCGTTCACGGCGCCGTTTACACCACGGTTCAGGCAGATCTTTTCCAGTTTTGGAACCTGCATAACGCTTTTGTAGTTAAAACGCTTTTGCAGGGCGGGTACAACATCTTTCTTGTACTTGTCTGCCAGGCGCGGGCTGTATTTTGTTGTGCTCATTTTATTTAGCTTTTAGCTATCAGCTGTTAACCGTTAGCTCGTTTAACTTTATTTTATCGCCCGCTATCAGCTATCGGCCAACAGCCAGCGGCTTTCTTACTTAATAACTTCTCCTGATTTCTTCGAGATGCGAACCAGTTTACCTGTTTCCCGGCTGCGTTTCACTTTGGTGGCAACGCCCTTCTTAGCATCCCACAACATTACGTTACTGATATGGATCTTTGCTTCTTTCTTCACGATACCGCCCTTGGTATTCTGCGCAGAAGGCTTGGTATGCTTGGTAATGATATTGGCGCCTTCTACCAGCAACTTGCTTTCTTCGGGGTATAATTCCAACACTTTGCGGGGTTTGGTAACGTCTTTATCGTCACCGGTAATAACGACTACCGAATCCCCTTTCTTAATGTTGAATTTTGCTTTGAATCTGTTACTCATTTTATCTGGCTTTAAGCTATTGGTTGCGGGCTGCGAGCAATAGCAATAAAAAATTTATCATTTCGCATCTTGCGCTAGAAGCCCCAGCTCCCGGCGCAGCGCTTTCTTACAATACTTCGGGCGCCAGGGAGATGATTTTCATGTATCCCTTGTCGCGCAGTTCCCTGGCCACCGGCCCGAAAATACGCGTACCCCTTGGCTCATCAGCAGGGTTCAGCAATACCACCGCATTGTCGTCGAACCGAATATAAGAACCGTCTTTACGGCGTAATTTCTTTTTTGTACGAACGATAACCGCCTTGGTAACCGTGCCTTTCTTGATACCTCCCTGGGGAAGCGCATCTTTCACTGTTACCACAATCTTGTCACCCACACCGGCATAATCCTGTCCGCTATTACCCAGAACGCGTATGCAAAGCACCTCTTTGGCACCACTGTTATCAGCTACGTTCAATCTGCTTTCCTGCTGAATCATTTTATTTAGCTTTGAGCCAATAGCTGCGAGCCGCGAGCTATGGCAATTAAACAATTAATCTATTCAGAATACCATGGCTCAAAGCTGGCCGCTCTAAGCTCATAGCTTATTTTACTTCACTTTCTCCACTACTTCCACCAGTCTCCAGCGTTTTGTTTTGCTGAGCGGGCGGGTTTCCATTATTTTCACCGTATCACCGATACTGCATTCACTTTTGTCATCGTGCGCGTGAAACTTGGTCGTCTTTTTAACGAACTTACCATAAATGGGGTGCTTTACTTTTCTTTCCACCGCAACCGTAATGGTTTTAGTCATTTTATTGCTGGTTACCACCCCAATTCTTGTTTTGCGCAAATTTCTTTCTTCCATGATAA
>CAXTMV010000162.1:0-12923 GCA_964245425.1 uncultured Flavihumibacter sp.
TATCTATACAGGAGCAGAAGTTTCTCATGTTGTTTGTTAAGCTACGCCAGGTAGCCAGGCCAGGCGTAGCTTTTTTAAAATCAAAAAGTAGTTATTTACAATGGACAGAGTTATAGAAAAAAAGACGTGGACAACAAAGCGTTTGTTAACGATTGGCGGAATTGTGGCGATTGTTGCACTGATTGGCTTTGCTTACGCGTCTACCTCAGGTAAATCAAAATTGAACCAGGATACAGACCGGCTGACCATCAGCGAAATAAAAAAAGGACCGTATAAAGACAATATCCCGGTAAACGGTGTGGTATTGCCCCTGATCTCTATTTACCTCGATGCTACAGAAGGCGGCCGCGTGGAAGAAAAATTTGTGGAAGACGGCGCCATGATGAAAAAGGGTGACCCCATTCTTCGTATGTCGAATACCGATTTGATGATGACGATGATGAGTTCTCAAAACAATGTGTACAATACGCTAACGCAGATGCAGATCAACCAGAATGCTGCCTCACAGAATACGGTTAGTAAAAGAACTTCCATGGCCGATGTGGAAAGCCTTTACAATGAGGCTGAGCGGATCTACCTGCTCGATAAAAAGCTGGTAGCGGAAAAAGCAATTGGCATGCAGGAATTTAAACAGGCCGAAAACAATTATAATTATTACAGGCAGAAAAAACTGTTAACGGAACAGATTCTGTCGCAGGACTCCGTTTCCCGCGCACAGCAATCGGCACAGGACAAAAGATCTTACCAGGGCTCGCAGGAAGCGCTGAGCATCATGGAAAAGAAAGTAGGCGATTTGATTGTGCGTGCACCCGCAGACGGCCAGCTAACCTCCCTCGACGCTGAAATAGGCGAAAATAAAAACAAGGGTCAGCGATTGGGCCAGGTAGATGTACTAAACGGTTTTAAGGTAAGGGTAAATGTAGATGAACATTATCTTTCCCGCATCTTCCCCGGCCAGACGGGTGAGTTTGCTTTTGCCAACAAAAACTATAAGCTGAAGATTAAAAAAGTATTCAGCCAGATCCTGAACAATACGTTCCAGGTAGATATGGAATTTATGGGTGAAGTGCCACAGGGCATACGCCGTGGACAAACCCTGCAGATTGTACTGGCGCTGAGCGATGAGACCGTGGCAATCTTATTACCCAAGGGCGGTTTTTTTCAGCAAACCGGGGGCAACTGGATATTTAAACTGACACCCGACGGAAAAACGGCCGTGCGCCAGGATATTGTACTGGGACGCCAGAGCATCGACTACTATGAAGTATTGCAGGGATTAAATCCGGGCGATAAGGTCATCACGTCTAGCTATGAAAATTATGGGACCATACAGGAGCTGGTCTTAAAAAAATAAATCAGCTACCATTACCATTAAACTTTATTGTATGAAACAAAAAATGATTTATGCCGTCCTTCTGCTGATAGCTGTGAACCTGCCGCATTCGTCAAAAGAGTGTGCCCGGGCGCTAAGCTGCTCGGCAAAACCGCAACAACCGGTGCCGGCAAAACAGTTACCTGCCGAAGCAGAAGACCAGGAAGCCATCGCTGCCACCCCTTTCAGCAGGTTGGTCTTTAACCTGTAGCAGGGAGTAAGGTTTTGAGGTTTGAGGGGGATGCATAAGACTACTGGTCATTTAAACCCTTGTTAGAAATCTTTACAAAACGAAACCTTACCACTGATACCATCGTCAAACAGTAAAGCTTATATCCTATACCTTACACCCTAAACCTTACCGCATACACCTTAATTAAATATTCAATCTAAACTGTAACAAGATGATAAACATTACCGGTCTTGAAAAAATTTACCGCACAGAGGAAGTAGAGACAGTAGCGCTGAACAAACTTTCCTTTGAAGTAAAAGATGGTGAATTTGTTGCCGTAATGGGCCCTTCAGGCTGCGGCAAATCTACTTTGCTGAATATCCTGGGCTTGCTGGATGATCCCGATGCCGGTAGCTTTCTGTTCAATGGTATTGAAGTAGCGCAATTTAACGAGCGCAAAAGAGCGGAGCTGCGTAAGCGCAATATCGGCTTTGTGTTCCAGAGCTTTAACCTGATAGATGAACTGACCGTTTTTGAAAATGTGGAATTACCGCTGATCTACCTTGGTATTAAAAGCGACGAACGAAAAAAGCGCGTAGAAGAAGTGCTGGATAAAGTGCAGATCATGCATCGCCGCAACCACTATCCCCAGCAATTATCGGGTGGTCAGCAGCAACGTGTGGCCGTAGCCCGCGCAGTCGTAAATAAACCCAAACTGATTTTAGCGGATGAACCGACCGGTAACCTAGACAGCAGTAATGGTAATGAAGTAATGGAAATGCTCACGGATCTCAATGAACAGGGCACTACCATCATTATGGTTACCCATAGCGAACACGATGCCCGGTACAGTCACCGCATCATACGTATGCTGGACGGACAGACCGTAACGGAGAATATTTTGGTATAAGGACGCCCACTAATTCTTCAAAAGGAACTTTTGGAACCTTCAACGATCGTCTACCTTCTTTAGGTATTATTCATCTTAACCCAGCTTCCGATGAAGATGCACAAAAAATCAGGCGGTTACAAATCTTTCCCCTCGAGGGGAGTTGGAGGGGACCGCCCATGCTAAAGAACTATTTCAAAATAGCTTTTAGAAATCTGTGGAAACGCAAAGGATATTCTTTTATCAACATCCTGGGTCTCACAATAGGTATGGCCAGCGCCATGCTTATTTTGTTGTGGATACAGAATGAACGCAGCTATGATCGCTTTTACCAGAAAGCCGATCGGCTGTACATGATGTATAACCGCGATAAATTCAACGGCGAGGAATGGGCATGGAATTCTACCCCCAAAATAATGGCGCCCACCATCAAACACGATTATCCCGAAGTGGAGGATGCGGTCCGTTATAATAATATTACTTTCCTGGCAACCGTGGGCGAAAAAAAACTGAACGTGAGGGGTGCATTTGCCGACAGCGGTTTTTTGAATATGTTCAGCTTTCCGTTGTTAAGCGGCCATGCCAGCGGCGCACTGGCAGACAATTACAATATTGTACTGACAGAAAAAATGGCAAAGAAATTATTTGGCAATGAAGAAGCCATGGGTAAAATGGTACGGATAGACAGCAATGCTAATTTTACTGTCAGCGCCGTGTTAAAAGATCTGCCCAATAATACCTCCTTCGATTTTGAATACCTGTTGCCCTGGGCCTTTATGGAAAAACTGGGCTGGAACGATAAAACCTGGGGCAGCAATTCCGTTCGCACATTTGTGTTGCTGAAGCCGGGCGCCTCACAGGCAAATTTTAATACAAAGGTGAGGGATATTACCACCAGTCATTCGCATGAATCAGAAAAAGTATTCTCTTATCTTTTCAGTCAGACGCATTTATACGGTAAAAACGAAAACGGCAGGCTGGTAGACGGACAGATTGAAACAGTTCGTTTGTTTGCCGTTATTGCAGCTTTTATTTTGCTGATTGCCTGTATTAATTTCATGAACCTGTCTACTGCCAGAAGTGAAAAACGCGCCAAAGAAGTAGGCATCCGGAAAGTAGCCGGCGCCTTAAAGGCTTCGCTGATGGCCCAGTTTATTGGTGAAAGCGTTTTATTATCGGCCATGGCATTTGTGCTGGCGGCGCTGTTGGTGCAGCTTTGCCTGCCTCCATTTAATCAACTGGTGGGCAAAGAATTGTCGGTGGCGTATGCCAATCCGTGGTACTGGATTTTTGCCCTAGGCTTTATTTTGTTTACGGGTTTTATTGCCGGCAGCTATCCTGCCTTTTATTTATCTTCTTTTACGCCTGTAAAAGTATTGAAAGGCACTTTTAAGAAAATGAATGCCCTGGTAACGCCCCGTAAAGTGCTGGTGGTATTGCAGTTTACCTTTGCCATTATTCTCATCATCTCAACCATCATTGTTGAGCACCAGGTACAATATGCGCAAAACAGGGATATTGGTTATAACCGCAACAACCTGGTATTTGCCTTTACCCAGGGCGATGCGGATAAAAATTACCTGCTCATCAAAAACGATTTATTAAAAAGCGGTGCCGTTGTTTCGGTTACCAAATCGGCCAACCCCATTACGCAGCGCTGGAGCGATAGCTGGGGCTTTTCCTGGGAAGGAAGCACCGAAACAGATAAAAAGCTTGACTTCACGCGCCTCGGCTCGGATGCCGATTTTATAAAGACCATTGGCGTTACACTAAAAGAAGGGCGCGACATTGATGTCTATCACTACCCCACAGACAGCAGCGCTGCACTGCTGAACGAATCTGCCGTAAGCGCTATGCGCCTGAAAAATCCGGTGGGCCAGGATATCCGTACCGGTGGCAACCAGCATTTTCATGTAGTGGGTGTGGTAAAAGATTTTATATTGGAATCGCCTTTTGAAGCCAAGGTAAACCCGATGATGATCATGGGACCGGCGGGCGATTTTTTCCAGATCATTCATATGAAGCTGAATGCTGCCCACCCCACCGCAGAAAATATTGCCAAAGCAGAAAAGATATTTAAACAATACAATCCACAGTACCCATTCGAATATGTTTTTGCAGACGATTCTTATGCGAAGAAATTCAAAGAACAGCAGCGCACGGGAACCTTGGCTACTTTATTTGCCGGCCTTACTGTTTTTATCTCCTGCCTGGGACTTTTTGGACTGGCTACCTATATGGCAGAGAACCGTACCAAGGAAATTGGCGTTCGCAAAGTATTGGGCGCGTCTGTTTTCAGCATTACCACTTTATTGTCGAAAGACTTTTTAATCCTGGTGTTCACTTCACTCCTGATTGCTTCCCCGCTTGCCTGGTGGGCCATGCAGAAATGGCTGCAAAATTACAGCTATCATATCAGCATAGAATGGTGGGTGTTTGCCGGGGCTGGCATCCTGTCTATCCTGATTGCGCTGGCCACCGTTAGTTACCAGTCTGTAAAAGCTGCCATTGCCAACCCTGTAAAATCTTTGCGAACAGAATAAGAATATGAAAAATGTGATATAGGTGAAAATAGCTGATGTAACAATCGCTGCTGTCTGATTTTTTGGACTTCTCGGTTGAAGCAAAATAAATCAGCCATCAGACATCATTAAATCAGACACCTGCCATGCTAAAGAACTATTTTAAAATTGCGGTCAGGAACCTGCTGAAGTACCGGTTCATCTCATTTATCAACCTGTTTGGGTTAACGCTCGGGCTTGCCTGTTGCCTGGTTATCACTACCTATATTATAAACGAGCTTAGTTACGATCGCTATAACAAACACGCAGGTAATATCTACCGCGTTACCCGCAGTTTTAATAACCAGGATGGCATCGTATCCCTGCAGTTAAGCACCGTTTCCGCCCCTTTTGGTTACTACCTGCCCACCGATTTTCCCGAGATAAAAAAACTAACCCGCCTTTATAATTATGGCGTGGTGCCGCTCCGGTACAAAGAGAAATTGCTAAACGAAGAAAGCCTGTTTTTTGCCGATGAGAACCTGTTTGCTGTCTTTTCCGTGGATATGTTAAAAGGGGATCCGATAACGGCCCTGGCCGATCCTTATTCAGTGGTGATGACCGATGAAACCGCAAAAAAATATTTCGGGAACGAAGACCCGATGAATAAGGTGATCAGGTTCAACAACCAGATCAATTTAAAAGTAACCGGTATTTACAAACCCTTTCCCGGTAACGCCCATATACATCCACCCCTGATGGTCTCTTTTGAAACCCTGAAAGACACATTGGTATACGGAGAAAAAAACCTGCGTACCGGTTGGGGAAACAACTCATTCTTTACCTACCTGTTGTTGCCGGAACATTATGACCCCGCCAAAATGATCGCCCGGTTTCCGGCTTTCCTGAACAATCATATGGCAAGCCAGTACGGCGCCATGCAGCCTGCAAAGTTTACAAAACTGGGCTTGCAGAAACTAACAGATATACATCTTTATTCGCATACCGATTATGAGGCAGAGCCCAACAGCGATATAAAAAGAATCTATGTTTTTGCGGCCGTGGCTTTTTTTATCCTGGTCATTGCCTATATCAATTATATGAACCTGTCTACAGCGCGTTCGGCCCTGCGTGCGCGTGAAATAGGCATTCGCAAAGTAATCGGCGCCAGGAAAAAAGAATTGATAGCCCAGTTCCTGAGCGAGTCTGTATTGCTGAGCTGGGTGGCTATTCTATTGGCTTTCGGACTGCTGTATGCAACCCTTCCGTGGCTTAACCGGCTGACCGATCAGCACATGACGGTTTCGATATTATTAAAATGGCAGGTATTGCTGCCGGTATTCCTTGCCCCCTTTGTTATCGGCATTGTGTCGGGCATTTACCCCGCCTTGTTTATGTCGGCTTTTCAGCCTGTTAAAACATTAAAGGGATTGTTCAGCAACGGTAGTGGTACCATTTCCCTTCGCAAGATGCTGGTGATAACACAATTCACCATTTCCATTGTATTGCTCATTGCCACGGCCATTGTTTTTCAGCAACTGCGTTTCATGCAACATAGCTCGCTGGGGTTCGACCGTGAGCAGGTACTTGTTATCAACGCCGGCGGTGGCCTGGGCAATCAATACGAACCATTCCGGAATGCGGTGCTGGCCAACGCAAATATAAAAGCCTTAACGCGTTCGTCGCGCGTGCCAAGTGTACGATTGCTGGATGACCTGGGCGCCTCTACCCTTTCTGGTGATTCCCTGAAACCGACCACCACCGATATAAAATTTGTGGCGGTAGATTATGATTTCATTCCTGTTTTCCGGATACCACTGGCCGCCGGCAGAAACTTTGCCCGATCTTTTGGCACGGATACAGCCAGCTTCATCATCAATGAAACAACGGTTGCATCGCTCGGCTGGCCTTCTGCCGCCGCCGCAGTGGGCAAAGACTTTGCTTATGGCGGTACCCGCGGACATATTATAGGTGTTGTAAAAAACTTTCATTTTGAAAGCATGCACCAGCCCATTGTACCAATGGTATTGATCATGCTTCCCCCTTCAAAAAATTATTTCAATAATATCTCGGTTAAAATAGCAGGCGGTCATTTTGCAGAAGCGCTTTCCGGAATCGAACATGCCTGGCATAGCTTTTCGCCCGAAGTTCCCTTTCATGCCAACTTCCTGGATGACCGGTTTGAGGCGCTTTATAAATCTGAACAAAAACAGGGAAATATATTTACCGCTTTTTCAGGCATTGCCATCCTCATAGCCTGCCTCGGCCTGTTTGGGCTATCGGCCTTTTCAATCAGCCAGCGGGTAAAGGAGATTGGTGTACGCAAGGTGCTGGGCGCATCCACCGGCAGCCTGGTAAGCCTTTTATCAAAAGATTTTCTGAAGCTGGTTGTTATCGCGGCACTGATCGCCTTCCCCGTTGCCTGGTTTGCCATGCACCGCTGGCTGCAGGACTTTGCTTACCGCATCAATATGCCCTGGTGGGTATTCGTACTGGCAGCCATCATTGCCGCCGCGGTGGCCCTGGCTACCATCAGCTTCCAGGCCGTAAAGGCAGCTTTATCGAACCCGGTAAAGTCGCTGCGATCGGAATAAAAAATGTGCTGCTGTGACAATGTGATAAATATGGAAACGCAATGGCTGATGTTGAGACGGGAGGATTGCTGTGAACTGTGCGGCAAAAGAAATCTAACCATCACAATATCCCGAAATCAAAAAATAAAAAAGTCCGTAAAAAAAATCAGGCATCATTAAATCAGACATCCGCCATGTTAAAAAACTATTTCAAAATCGCCTGGCGCAACCTGCGCAACAGCAAGGTGTCTTCCGTTATCAATATCGGGGGGCTGGCCGTAGGCATGGCCGTGGCCATGCTGATAGGTTTATGGATCTATGATGAATTGTCATTTGACACTTATAACAAGCACTACGATAAGGTTGCACAGGTCATCCAGCGCCAGACCTTTAACGGAACTGTTTTTACCCAGGATGCCATTCCTGTTCCGTTGGGCAGTGAATTGCAAACCCGTTACGGGCGTAATTTCAAATACCTGGTAATGGCTTCCTGGCAAGGTGACCATATCCTTAGTGTTGGTGAGAAAAAACTTTCCGAGAAAGGGATGTATATGGACAAAGACGCTGCCCGCATGCTCACGCTGGAAATGCTGAAAGGCAATTATAACGGTTTGCAGGAACCGAACAGCATCTTACTGTCATCCGCTACCGCAAAAGCCTTGTTTGGAGAAGCAGAACCCGTAAACCAGCTGCTTAAAATTGACAGCAAATTAACCGTTAAAGTAACCGGTGTGTACAAAGACCTTCCTTTTAATACCACCTTCAGGGAGCTGCAGTTTATAGCGCCCTGGCGCCTGTATGTTTCTTCCGAACAATGGATAAAAGAAGCCGAAGACAACCATCGATGGGGTAATAATTCTTTCCAGCTTTTTGCCCAGATAGCAGACAATGCCAATTTCGAAACCGTTGATAAACAGATCCTCCATGCCAAGCTCGACAGGGTGCCGCCGGAAGATAAAAAATACCAATCGCTGATAAGCCTCCATCCCATGAAAGACTGGCACCTCCGATCACATTGGGAAAATGGTGTTCAGACAGGTGGCCTCATTGAATACGTATGGCTGTTTGCGCTGGTGGGTGCATTTGTGCTATTACTCGCCTGTATTAATTTTATGAACCTGAGCACGGCCCGTTCAGAAAAAAGGGCCCGTGAAGTGGGCATCCGCAAAGCCATCGGCTCGCTCCGCAAACAGTTGATTGCACAGTTCTACAGCGAATCGCTGCTGGTCGTACTGATTGCCTTTGGTATATCCGTTTTACTGGTTCAGCTGGTATTGCCCTGGTTCAATGAAGTGGCCGATAAAAAAATGTCGCTGCCCTGGGCCAATCCTTTGTTCTGGCTGCTGGGCATCAGCTTCGCATTTATTACCGGGATGGTGGCAGGTAGTTATCCGGCACTTTACCTATCTTCTTTTCAACCGGTGAAAGTATTAAAAGGAACTTTCCGGGTGGGCCGATTTGCTTCCGCTCCGCGAAAAGTGCTGGTGGTGTTACAGTTTACCATTTCACTTACCCTGATCATCGGAACCGTTATCGTATACAACCAGATCCAGTATTCAAAGAACCGGCCGCTCGGTTACAGCCGGAATGGCCTGGTAATGATGCAAATGAAATCGCCCGATTTTTATGGGAAGTTCGATCTGTTGAGAACCGACCTGAAAGTGAATGGCGCTATCGAAGAACTGGCAGAATCATCCAGCCCCTTAACCGGTGTATGGTCTAATAACGGGGGTTTTAGCTGGGCAGGAAAAGATCCCAGCCTGGATGCAGATTTTGCTACCATCCGGGTAACACACGAATATGGGAAAACAGTTGGATGGAAATTTGTAGCCGGCCGGGATTTGTCGAGGGAGTTCGGTACCGATTCCTCCGCTGTTATCCTGAACCAGACCGCGGTAAAATTTATGGGTATCAAAAACCCGGTGGGTATGCTGGTGCGCTGGGGAGACGATGCAAATGCGAAAACATACAAAGTGATTGGCGTAATAGACGATATGCTGATGCAATCGCCCTACGAACCTGTTAAGCAAACCATGTTTTTCCTGGACTATGAAAATGCAAACTGGATCATTCTGAAGCTCAATCCCAATAAAAGCGTAGCCGCTTCACTGACAAAAATTGAAGCAGCGTTTAAAAAATACATTCCCTCCGCTCCTTTCGATTACAAATTTGCCGATGCTGAATTTGCATCCAAATTTGCCGCAGAAGAAAGAATCGGCAAACTGGCAACTTTTTTTGCCGCCCTGGCCATTTTTATCAGCTGCCTGGGCTTGTTCGGACTCGCTTCTTTTGTGGCAGAACAGCGCACCAAGGAAATTGGCGTACGAAAAGTATTGGGTGCTACTGTAACAAATGTATGGACTTTGCTGTCTAAAGATTTTGTGCTGCTGGTGATCATATCAATTATAATCGCCACGCCGCTGGCCTGGTGGTTCATGCATAAATGGTTGCAGAATTATACGTATCGCACCACTATTTCCGGCTGGGCCTTTGTTGCCTCCGGGCTGGGTGCGTTGGTCATAACCATTTTAACGGTCAGCTTCCAAGCCATTAAGGCGGCGCTGGCCAACCCGGTCAAATCACTGCGATCGGAATAAACATCCTTGATGATGTTGAGATAGCCGTATGGGGGGATTTCTATTGCCGGGTAGTTCAGGTTAATCACCAAATCTCGCCATCCCAAAAACAAAAATTCAATGCCAGCAAAAGACACCAGACATAAAATCAGCTATGCTAAAGAATTACTTTAAAACCGCCTGGCGCAATCTCTGGAAGAACAAGTTTTACAGCGCTATTAATATCAGCGGTCTCTCTGCCGGCCTGGCCGTTGGTATTATGATATTGCTGTGGGTGCAGCATGAAACGAGTTATGACAGCTTTCATAGCAAAGCCGCCGACATCTACAAAATCAATTCGCACCTGGGCAGTTCTTCCGGTGCGCAGGTCTGGGAGGGTGCTCCTGCCCCACTGGCGTTGTTTTCCAAACAATCCATCCCGGAAGTGGTGCGCGCCGTTAAAGTAAAAGACCGGTACGAGCATATCAATTTTACTTATGCCGACAGCAAATTCACCGAAACAAGCAGCGCCTTTATAGATCCTTCTTTCTTCAGCGTTTTTGATTTTCCGTTGCTGAGCGGTGATCCCGCGGCACCGTTTAAAGATGATCATTCTATCATACTAAGCTTATCTGCAGCAAAGAAATATTTCGGCAATGCGCCGGCGGAGGGCAAAGTACTGGTAGCCGATAACCAGCCTTTTACCGTAACAGGTGTGGTAAAAGATTTTCCCGACAATTCAAGATTCAGGTATGATGTGCTCTTCCCGATGAGCTTGTTTGCCAGAAATTTCGGTGGCAACGGCTCCTGGAAAACCATTGACGAAGACCTGGGCAACTACCAGTACAATATTTATCTGCAATTACAGGAAAAAGCTTCCCCGGAACTGGTCGCAAAAAAAATAACAAAACTATTTGTTGATAAAAAAGGAGAAGATGCCAAGGACAATTTTTTTACCCTGCAGCCTTTGAAAACACTGCACCTGGTAATGGCAGATGGCAATAGCAGTGCCCGGCAGATGGTAAGCATATTTATGGTAGTAGCCATCCTGATATTGCTGATTGCCTGCATCAATTATGTAAACCTGTCTACCGCGCGTTCTATGCTCCGGTCAAAAGAAGTGAGCATGCGGAAAATTACCGGCGCTTCCAGGGCGCAGCTGTTCGTACAATTCATTACAGAATCTGCCGTACTGTTCATTTTTGCCACCCTGCTGGCCATGGTACTCATCTACCTGCTGATGCCGCTGTACAATAATATCTCCGGCAAGCACCTGGTATTTGATGTAAAAAATACCAATGTCTGGCTGGTGGCAGGCTGCACGGTTGCCGGCACACTGTTGCTATCTGGTATTTACCCCGCACTGCTGCTTTCTTCCTTCAGGCCGCTGCAGGCCATGAAGGGCAAACTTTCGCTGGGCATCGGCGCCACTTCTTTCCGGAAAGTACTGGTGGTAACCCAGTTTACCTTTTCCATTATACTGATCACCGGTACCATCGTTATTACGCGCCAGTTGCATTACCTTAAATCAAAAGATCCGGGGTATAACAAAGAACACGTTTTTTCGATTGCCCTCACGGATAATGTACACAAGCACCTGGAAGCGGTGCGAAATGAGTTGTTGAAAGAATCAGCGGTATCTGCTGTGTCTTCCTCAGATGGCAGCATCATTGGCGAGAATGGCACCACAGGTGATGCTTATTGGGAAGGCAAGCCGGCCGGCAGCAGCTTCCTGATACATGCAAACGGCATCGACAGCCATTTTATTCCGCTGCTCGACATGAAGATGGCAGCCGGTGCAAATTTTACAGGTACGCCTTCCGATTCCGCCCATTTTATATTAAATGAAACAGCCATACGCCAGTCGGGTATCAAAGATCCCATCGGCAAAACCTTTCAGTTATGGCAAACAAAGGGCATTATTACAGGGGTGGTAAAAGACTACAATTATGCTTCTTTGAAAAAGGCCATTGAGCCAACCATATTTTATTACGGTGCCGCCAACTGGCTGCTGTTTGTAAAGACAAAGTCCGGCGATGCCTCCAGGGCCATTGCCGCCGCTGAAGATACCTGGAAAAAATATGCTGCGGAAACGCCCTTTCAATATTCTTTCCTTGATGAAGACTATAATAAGTTGTACCAGTCTGAAGAAAAAACCGCCACCCTGTTCAATGTTTTTGCTACGGTGGCCATCCTTATTTCCTGCCTGGGCCTTTTTGGGTTGATCACATTTATCGCCCATCTAAAAACAAAAGAGATTGGCATCCGGAAAATACTGGGCGCAAGTATCGGCAGTATTACAACGCTGATGACAAAGGATTTTATTGCGTTGGTGCTGGTTGCATTTGTGATTGCCGCACCGGTGGCCTGGTATGCCATGAACAGCTGGCTGGAGGATTATACCTACCGGATATCACTGGGCTGGGAAATATTCGGGTCAGCAGGTTTGCTGGCTGTTGCCATCGCGTTGCTGACTGTTAGCTTCCAGGCCATCAAAGCAGCCATGGCCAACCCGGTGAAATCGTTGAGAACGGAATAAAAAATGTCTGACGTGACGATGCCTGATACCTGATTTTTTTGAAGCATGCATCCAGACAAAGACATCCAACATCAACACATCAGCATCAGCCATACAATCAGCGCTTTTAACATCGATTTATAAATTATAATTATTATGAAAAAGTACCTATTTCTTTTACTCGCTGCTCCGGTATTCATGCCTGCGGCAGCGCAGGAATCTGCTAAAGAACCGTATTTGGTAAAATCGCTTACGGCTGAAGCCATCCAGCATGTAAAGGCTGAAACCAGCGGTGGCAGTATTGCCGCAGCCGGCGTAAACACCGAAGCCAGAATTGAAGTAT
>CAXTMV010000163.1:0-12922 GCA_964245425.1 uncultured Flavihumibacter sp.
ATTTTTTACTGCCATCGCTGGTAATGGTGGCGATGGGATGCAGCAAGAAAGAACTGGATGTTCAGAATCCCAACCAGCCCACGCCCGATGTGGCGGCCACGGAGCCGGGTATCGAGTCGCTGGCCATTGGAGCGATTTACCAGAATGGGTTTTCAGGAATCGTAGACACCCGTTACACGGGATCTTTCCTGGGCAGCAATTATTTCTTCCTGGCACCGGCTTACCACGACCTGCTGGCCGATGTAGTGTCTGCTGAAGCTGCTAACAACATTACCAACCAGGTGGGTGTACCTGATTATGTGATTTTGGATGATGGTACCAAGATTACGAATACAGCCCCCTCCAGATCAGTGATCAAAGTGAATAACTCAAAAACCAAGGCAGGCCTGAGCATGGTATATTTTGAATGGACCTGGATGTACTTTATGAACAATGCCATCAATGGCGTGCTGAACGTGGTTGATAAAACAACTTTCACCGGCGATTCTACCTCGAAGAAGAATGCGATTAAGACCTGGTGTTATTTCTGGAAAGGATATGTATACTCTCATATCGGGTCCATTTATTACGCAGGATTGATCAAGGATGATTATAACAAGCTTACCAATGAGTACAAGTCGAGTGCTGATATGATCACGGCTTCCAATGCCAATTTCGATAAAGCCATCGCAGCTGCCACAGCGGTTACCACGGCGGGTGATTTTGCCACCGTAATGAAAACCATCATACCACAGCAAAACCAAACGGGTAAAGGCGGGGTATTGACGCCCGCCATGTGGATACATAACTGCAATACCATGAAGGCAAGGAACCTGCTGGTGAACAAAAGGGTAAAAGACATGACGACTGCTGACTGGAACAATTTATTAACCTTAACCGCTAATGGTATAAACAGTACTGATCTGGTAATGACTGGTCGCTCCGCAGCCACCAACAGTTACCTGAGCGCTACCGGCGGATCAGTAGCGGCATTAACCACCGGCAACCCTGCCAGTACCACGTATAAAATCAGTGAGCGCCTGATACAGGATTACCCCAGCGGCGATAAAAGGCTGGCCAACGATTTTATTTTAACCCCTACCTACCTGAACCAGAAGGGCGGCTTTACCTATAGTACGCGCTGGAGACTCCTGGACAGCGGTGGCCTGTCGAAAAGCTATACACCGGCTTCTATTACCAGCAAAGTGGTAGGTGCTTACGAATTGTACATCGCCGGTTCTTATGAAGAAAATGAACTGATGAAGGCAGAAGCAAATATCAAACTGGGCAATATCGCTACCGGTCTGTCTAGTGTTGATGCGGTAAGAACTTACCAGGGTGCTGGACTGCCCGCCGTATCCGGTGTCGTAACCGACCCTGTTCTGGCGTATGAAGAATTGAGAAAGGAGAGAAGAGTCGGGTTGATTTTCAGGCAACTTTCTTTGTACGATGCCCGCAGGTGGGGCGTGCTGGATGATATATCAGCCGGCGGTGGCAGAACAAAGGCAATTGTCGTGAATTCTACTACGGGTGCGGTCAATACCAATGCTACCATCAATTATAATTTTATTGATTACTGGGATGTACCGGATGATGAAACGGTGCTGAATGCACCGTCTGCCACCAGTGCACCGGTGAAAAATCCCAAGAACTAGTATATAAGAGGAACTGGTATAGCGGTGATGTAAAAACGAAAATCTTCCACCAAGCCGCTTCAAATTATTGAAGCGGCTTTTTTCGGCCAGCACATCAGATCACCTATATCCTCTCCATTTGGCAGAATGCGTTAAATATTAGTTTCAACCCTGTCATCCCAACCTTAGCTTTTTACGGTTCCGATGGTCAAACTTTATTCTAATGAATTAATTATCAAATCTTTACAAGATTAATGCTTTATTAATTAACATTTGTATAACTTAGGCAACTGCTTGACCATTTTTTACGTTCCGGCCAGTGCCGGCTGTATTATTGGCCATAAACAACAAACTAAAACTAATAGCATGAGAAAACTTTCACTCCTACTGGGTGTTGTACTGCTTTGCGTACAGGTATTTGCCCAGCAAAGAAACATTACAGGCAAAATAACAGATCCCAATGGTGCGCCTGTTGCCAATGCTTCCGTGCTGGTAAAGGGTACCACCAATGGTACCACCAGCAAACAAGACGGCACTTATTCACTGAACATTCCCGACAAAGCACGTTCTATTGTTATTTCTTCTATTGGCCTGGCCGATATGGAAATTGTAATTGGCAATAAAGGTATTATAGATGCCACGCTGCAGCCTTCAGATAAAAGCCTGCAGGAGGTAGTAGTAACAGGCTATGGTTCTACAAGAAAGGCGGATTTGGCTACGGCTGTTGTAAAGGTATCGGGCGATAAGGTAGCCAATGTACCCTTGTCTTCGGTAGACCAGGTGTTGCAGGGAAAAGTAGCCGGCCTGCAATCGGTAACATTTAGCGGCCAGCCGGGCGCCAACCAGCAGGTACGTATCAGGGGCGTGGGTTCTTTTGCGGCCTCTGCACAGCCATTATATGTAGTGGATGGCATCCAGATAAACAGTGGTGATTTGTCCAGGGAAACGACCACTACCAATGTACTGGCCAGTATTAACCCGGATGATATTGAATCTGTATCTGTATTGAAGGATGCCGGCGCTACCGCTATCTACGGTTCGAGGGGATCCAATGGTGTTATCATCATCAATACAAAAAGAGGTAAAGCGGGTAAAACGCAATTCAAGGCATCGGGCGAAGTAGGCCAGAACAAACATGGTGATATACCGTCCCTCGGTATGCCCTTGCGTTCCAAGGACTGGCTAACCCTGTTCAAAGAATCCATTGTAAACGGTGGAAATACGCAGGCAGTAGCCGATGCAACTGCTGCGAACTACGGCGATGGTACGGTAGATACAGATTGGCTGGGCTTATTAACCCGCGCCGGTACGCAACAACAATACAATCTGTCTGCTTCCGGTGGTGACCAGAAAACCAAATTTTATATTTCCGGCGGTTATTTTAAACAGCAGGCCAATGTAATCGGTTCTGATCTTACCCGCTGGACTTCCATCATCAATATTGACCACCAGGCTTCTAAAAAACTAAGCTTTAGCCTGAACCTGCAGCCTTCTTATACCCGCCAGAACACACCGCTCAGTAATTCCAGCGCTTTTTCTAACCCTGTTATGGAGTTTTATTTCTTAAGACCCCTGCAGAATCCATACAATACCGATGGTTCCCTGAACATTGGCACGGCTGCCAAAGATTTCAGCAGCACGTATAATCCGCTGTATATTCTTGCCAATGATGTTCACAGCACCAACAACGTATCAGGCAATGCAAAGGCGGAAGCCAAATACAATATCCTGGATAACCTTACCTTTTCCTCTAAAATAGGTTTTCAGTACATTAGCCTGGAAGAGTATTATTATAACAACCCGTTTCATGGCGATGGCAAGGCGGCTAACGGTAGGGGATATGCGTATAATACGCGTTACTCCTTATACGATGCCACCAACCAGTTGGATTATAAAGCCAACCTGACCAAAAATGGCGACTTACAACTGAATGCTAAAGTAGGTTATGAGACGATACAGTCGAAAGGCTATTTTGTATCAGCACAGTCACAGAATTTTCCAACACCCACCTTAACCGATGCGGTAGTGGCTTCAACACCCACCATTGCCAGCAATAGTGGTTCAGACTATTCTTTTGCTTCTATTTACTCAACTGCAAGGCTTTCTTTTAAAGGAAAATATATCCTGGACGGTAGCTTTCGGAGAGATGGATCTTCGCGTTTTTCCCCCAGCCATTTATACGCCAATTTTCCTGCCGTAAGCGCGGCCTGGCTAATTAGCAAGGAGAAATTTATGGAAGACGTGAACTTTATTTCTGATTTAAAAATAAGGGCATCCTACGGATCTTCCGGCAATGCCGAGATAGGCAATTACGCATGGAGGCAAACACTGGGATATGGACTGAATTATAATAACCAGCCCGGCGGTGGTTTTAATAATATCGGTAATGACCAACTCACCTGGGAATCTTCCAAACAGACCAATATCTGGTTGGATGTATCGTTTTTGAAAGGCAGGCTTGGTTTAACGGTCGATTTGTATAAAAAACTAATTGATGGATTGTTATTCCCTGTTCCCACTTCACAGACCATCGGATTTTCCAGTATTACCAAAAATCTCGGCGCTATGCAGAATTCGGGTATAGAAATAACGCTGAATGCCACGCCCATTGCCACCAAGAGTTTTACCTGGGACATGAGTTTCAATATTACCTACAATAAAAACAAAATGACCAAGCTGCCCCTGAACCAGTTCCAGGTAGTAAACGGATCTTTTGTTCTGAGAAACGGAAAAAATTTCTATGACTTTTATTTGCGCGACTGGGCCGGTGTAGACCCCGCCAACGGAGACCCGCTCTGGTATACAGATTCAACGCATAAAAGCACTACCAATAATTACAATGCTGCGTTGAAGGTAGCCACCGATAAAACGGCCACGCCTAAATTCTTTGGCGGATTTACCAACACGTTTACATTTAAGAGCATCAGCCTGTCTGCTGACTTCTACTATAACTATGGTAACTATGTGCAGGATGGCTGGGCTTCTTACTTTTACGATGAAGTAAACCCTTCTTACGGCAAATACACGTACAACCTGCAGCGCTGGCAGAAAGCAGGCGATATCACCAATGTACCCAAGCTGGTATATGGATCAACCAATTTCTCTTCTTCTGCCTCAACGCGCTTTTTGTTCAAAGGAGATTTTATAAGGTTGCGTAATATTTCATTGGGCTATACAGCACCGCACTCATTAACAGACAAGTTAGGCCTTACCTCGCTGAATTTCTACGTAAGAGGTACCAATCTCTGGACCAAACGCTACGACAAAAACATTCCGTTCGATCCGGAACAGAATATCAACAGCCAGAGCAACCTGAATGTGTTCTATAACAAAGCCGTTACCGTGGGCCTCAACATCGGATTTTAATTATTAAAACCAGCAAAGAAATGAAAACAATCAAAAAGATAAATATAGGCATATTGCTTGCGTCCCTGGCGCTGGCATCGTGCAGCAAAAGTTACCTGGATAAAAAACCTTACACGGCCAATAACCTGTCGAGCGCCGTTGCCAATGAAACAGATTTGAAAGTGGCCGTTACCGGTATGTATTCTGCTATGCGGGCAACAGACCTGTTCGGTCGTTCTGTGCCGGTAAAAGGAGATTTGATGGCAGACAATACCTATGTAACCACTGCCAATTCCGGTAGGTATATTACCCTTAACAACTATGCATTTAATAATGCTGATGCTTATGCCGCCGGCCTCTGGTCAAACGCCTATATCGTAATTAAATATGCCAATACCATTATTAACAGCACCCTGCCAAGCTCCGCCACGGTTTCTCAGTACCAGGGCGAAGCGCTGGTAGCCCGCGCGCTCATGCATTTTGAACTGGTAAGAAATTTTGCAACGGCTTATACAGTCGACAAGACCAAGCCAGGCATCCCTGTTGTTACGGCTTATAACCAGGATGCATTGCCAGCCAGGAACACGGTAGCGGAAGTATATACCGCGGTGATTGCTGACCTGGAGAAAGCGTATACATTGCTGACTTCCTATCGCGGAACGGCTTATTTTTCTAAATATGCCGCCCGTGCACTGGAAGCAAGGGTATACCAGAATATGGGCGACTGGCCCAATGCCAAAACCACCGCCCTGGATGTAATTAACAACAGCGGCTGGGTGATGCTTTCTTCTGCCGCTTATGTAGCGCCCTCCGGCACTATTGCAGCAGGTACTTATACGCCCGGTGGTTATTGGGCAAACCCTGCCGTGCAGGCAACTACTAAAAATGAAACATTGTTTGAAGTATCCAGTGATTTACCGTCCAATAATGGTTTTGACCAGATTGGTTTTATCTACCTCACCACGGGTGGTGGGTATGGTGATATACTGGCCACTTCTGATTTGGCCGGCCTGTACGCAGCCACGGATGTTAGAAAAGGACTGGTGCCGGTGGGTGTCAGAAGCGGGCAGGCTGGTACGGTTTACCAATGCTACAAATACCCCAATGCCGCCAATGCAGTGGATAAAGACGATGTAAAAATCTTGCGCCTGTCGGATATTATCTTAATAGCGGCGGAAGCTTATTATAACGCCGGTGATATCGGCAACGCCAATACTTACCTGAATAAAGTAGCCCAGCAGCGTGATCCGGCCTTTGCAGGATATGCCAATGCAGGCCTCCAGACACTGGAAGATATATTAACTGAAAGAAGAAAAGAACTGGCTTTTGAAGGCAGCCGTTTATGGGATCTGATTCGGTTACAGAGAAGCTGGACAAAAATCAAAAACCAGAGCCCGCTTACAACCGTATCAGTAACGCCTACTAATATTGCGTTGTTGTACCCCGTACCGGTTACTGAACTGAATGCCAACCCAAATATCTCGCAGAACACCGGATATTAATATAACATACCATCAATTATAAGGGCTGCTCTCCGGGCAGCCCTTTTTTTTGGTGCAAACCGCTCTACTATTTTTGTAGACTTTAAAAGCTCGCTGGATGAAATATCATTAAACAATTCCATCATAGCGTTCTGTTAAATGAATCCCGGAACCAGTTATCAAGATAAGTTGAAAACACTTTATGATAGTTTAATATCATTTTAATGTGCTACCATAAAGCGTTGAGTCATGGTTTTTACAAGCGCTGCCCGGTAAAAACTTTTCCCCGAAATTTCCTTATATATTTTTTTACTTTTTTTGTTGCTGGTAGATAATCAGATGGTTATCGTCAATTTATTGTCTCCATGTCGCATTGAAATAAAAACAAGACAGGTCCTGATTCTATTGTGCCATTAACAATTGCCGGTCGCTTGAATGCCTGATCAACAAGCCGCTTTTTATATGCCCGCTTTTTTATAGCAGCGACAGCGGTAAAGTTTGTGTCTTTATTAACCCGGTCAGGTGCCGTTTTGCAGATCAGCGGATACGGCCGGCTTTTTTTATTATAAAATTCAATTGCACATGAGAAAAATTATGCTTCTATTGCTGTGTTTTGCTTTGGCTATTGGTCAGCTGAGCGCACAGACACGTAAGATCTCCGGAAAAATCACCAATGCACAAGGCGCGCCGGTTCCCAATGCTACCGTTCTGATCAGGGGAACATCTACCGGCACCACCAGTGATGAAACAGGCACCTTTTCCATCACCGTTCCACAAAAAACAAAGGCCCTGGTTGTTTCATCCGTTAATTATACCACGGCAGAAATTGAAATCAAAAGTGATAACCTGGCCATTACCTTACAGGCGGGTTCAGGCGCCAATCTTTCTGAAGTAGTGGTAGTTGCTTACGGCGCGGTAAAGAAAACAAATATTACAGGTTCCATTGCCACTGTAAAAGGTACAGATGTAGAAAACAAGCCTTATAGTTCTGTTGATAAAGCTTTGCAGGGTTCTGTTGCAGGGTTGCAGTCGAGTTCTACTTCCGGCGCACCGGGTGCTGCTACCGATATTCGCATCAGGGGTATCGGCTCCATCAATGCCAGTGCCAGTCCCTTATGGGTAATCGATGGCGCTATTGCCAACACAACCGATTTAACGGTTAACACCACTACGGCCAACCCACTGAGCTCCATCAACCCCGATGATATCGAAAGTATTTCAGTACTGAAAGATGCAGCAGGTACCGCCATATATGGATCACAGGGTGCAAATGGTGTTATCCTGGTAACAACCAAGAAAGGCAGGGGCGGAAAAACAAGGATTAATTTCTCTACAGAAATTGGCCAGAATAAAATCGCTTTTAAGAACGATAACAATCGTAGCCTTACCACACCGGAATCCAGGACCGTGCTCATACAGTCTTTAATTAATGCCGGTCTCGCTACAGACGTGGCAAGCGCCGACCCGCTGATTACCGATCCGGTTAACGGATATGGATTACCCGCGGGTTATCTTTCCACCAATACCAACTGGCTGAACACGGTAACCCAAAAAGGCCAGCAGCAACAATATAATTTAAGTATGAGCGGGGGCAATGAAAAAACCACTTTTTATGTATCAGGTGGTTATTTTAAACAGGATGGTACCACCATCGCTACTAACTTCAAAAGGTATAACGGAAGTCTTTCTGTTACCCACAAGGCTTACGATTGGTTAACTTTTACCGGCGGATTAAGCGGAAGCACCAGTTCTCAGAACACCCCCGGCAACGGTGGTGCTTTTGACAACCCGGTACTGGCCTCTTATTTCCTGGTTCCCTGGTATTCTCCCTATAATCCCGATGGCAGCCTGCGGTTTAACGATGCCGATGGTGAGTTTCCGGGTGCCGGCGTATTTAACCCGCTGGTACAGGCGGCTTACAACACAAATACTGCCAAGCAAACAACGCTAAGGGGATATGTTACAGGTGAAGTAAAAATATTAACTGATCTTAAATTCACCAGCCGGTATTCTGCTGAATACTTTGATGTGTCAGAAGACCAGTACAGAAATCCTTTTTATGGCGATGGACAGGCCCAGGGAGGGGATGCATTCTCGGCTTATACAAGGCGCTTCGATTATACGTTTACCAATTTCCTCGATTACCGCAAAGGAATAAACCATGCGCAGGATTTCTATTTCGATGTGAAAGCCGGGTATGAGGCTTCTGCCATCAAAAATTATACCCTGCAGGCAGGCGGCCAGGCCTTTCCGGCCAACCTGGCGCTTCAATACCTTGCTTCTGCCGCTACGCCCACTTCGGCTTATGCCATTCCATCAGACAGAAGTAATACCTCTATCTTCTCAACAGCTGATATCAATTACAAAGACCGCTACGTGCTTACCGGTAGTTTCCGTCGTGATGGATCTTCTGTTTTTGGCGCCAACTATCGCTTCGGTAATTTCTGGTCGGTGGGTGGTTCCTGGAATATCAGTGAAGAAAAATTTATGCATACTGCCAGCTGGGTTAACCTGTTGAAACTGCGCAGCTCTTATGGATTAACCGGTAATAGCCTTGGCTTTGGTTATTATACGGCACTGGCAACCTATGGATATGGTAATAATTATACCGGCCTGCCCGGTAGTGCTCCCAATAACGTTGGCAACCCGAACCTTTCCTGGGAGAAAAATAAACAGTTCGACGCCGGCTTCGATTTCGGTTTTTTGAAAAGCCGCGTATATGGAAGCTTTGATTACTACGATCGCAGGTCAGACGGATTACTGGCCAGCATCCCCCTGTCGCCAACCTCCGGTTTTACAGGACAAAACCAGAATATTGGCACAGTCGATAACAAAGGCATAGAAGTTACCATTGGCGGCAAACCCATTGTAACCAAAGATTTTACCTGGGATATTTCATTTAATATATCCCATAATACCAACAAAGTTATCTCCCTGTATAACCATAGCCCGGTGCCTGCCGGTCAGTTTAAATATACAGAAGGCAATAATTTGCAGGCTTATTTTCTGCGGCCCTGGGCAGGGGTAGACCCCGCCAACGGCGACCCGCTCTGGTATACAGATGCTACCCATAAAACCACTACCAATGATATAAGCAAAACAACGCAGGTGCTTGACAATACCAAGACAGCGATGCCCAAATTTTTTGGTGCTTTTACCAACAGCTTTACCTACAAGGGTATTACACTGTCGGGCCAGTTCTACTATAATTTCGGCAACTATGTATATGATTCATGGGGAAGTTATTTAAGCAGCGAAGGATACTACCTGGGTTCTTTTGGCCAGATGAGCCAGGAATTACAGGCCTGGCAGAAGCCGGGTGATGTTACCCGCATTCCGGCCATTGTTGCTGGTGGAAACAAAAATTCTTACCGGGCTTCTACCCGCTTTTTATACAAAGGCGATTATATCCGCCTAAGGG
Source organism: uncultured Flavihumibacter sp. (assembly GCA_964245425.1). Taxonomy (GTDB): domain Bacteria; phylum Bacteroidota; class Bacteroidia; order Chitinophagales; family Chitinophagaceae; genus JACMLD01. The sequence continues at coordinate 9,861 of CAXTMV010000163.1, forward strand.
ATGTGCAACTGGGTTATAACATACCGCAGAAATGGACCAAGAAAGCATATATCAGTAACTTGAATATATATGTACGCGGTACCAACCTGTTTGTATTCGGTACGGATAAATATGTTCCCTTTGATCCCGAGACCGGTATAAACGCTACGAACAACCTGGACGTTTTTCCGTTGAAAAGCATAACAGCAGGTATTAAAGTTGGATTTTAATCGTGCAGATCTGCATATAGCTAATGCGGAACAGAATCGCTTACGTTTTCAAACAAAACATTAAACAATGAAACGACTAATAAATAAATTTGCTGTTGCAGCCTTGTTGCTGACCTTTCTGATAGGCGGCTGTAAAAAAAGTTACCTCGACAAAGCTCCTTCCGATTCTATCTTATCAGACCAGGCGCTCAGCACCGTGGCCGGATTAAAAGATGCGCTCAACGGCGCTTACAGCGACATGCGTTCTGCCACCCTTTTCGGGCGCGATTTTCCGGTGATAGGAGATTTGCAGGCAGACAACACATTTGTAGAAACAAAGAACTCCGGTAGGTACCTGGCACAATACAATTATAGTGTAGTAGTGAACGATGGCGTTGTAAGTGAGATGTGGACCAGCGCCTACCAAACCATCCTGCGGGTTAACCGCATACTGGAAAGTACACTCACCGGCGCAACCGTAGACCAGGTAAAAGCCGAAGCAGCTGCCATCAGGGCCATCATGTATTTTAAACTGGTAAATATTTATGCAAAGCCTTATACAGACGATCCAAATGCGCTGGGTGTTCCGCTGATATTAAAGTATGATCCCTTTCTTTACCCCGCCCGCAATACCGTAAAGGAAGTATATACACAGATTGTTGCAGATCTGACAGGTGCCGTTCCCAAGGCTGCCGCCTATACCACATCGGTGCGGTTGAGCAAATATGCCATTGAAGGTTTCCTGTCGAAAGTGTATTTATATATGGGCGATAATGCCTCGGCCAAAACAGCCGCCCTGGATGTTATCAACAATGGCGGCTTTCAATTGCTGACACCGGCTAATTATGTGTCTTACTGGGCCAGCCCCGCTTCACGTACCGATCAGCTGGAAACACTTGCCGAAGTGGATGCGGATGTTATTAACAATAACGGATTCGACGACCTGGGCGGTATATATATAAACGGGTACCAGGATATTTATGCTTCAAAACAACTGGTTGCCCTGTACAGCGCTACCGATATAAGGGCGGCTGTACTAATGGCAGGCACCACGAAAAATAATGCACCTGCGGTACTGGTGAATAAATTTCAGAATGCCGAGAATACATCTGATCGGGATAACCTGAAGATAATGCGGCTGTCTGAAGTATACCTGGTGGCGGCGGAAGCTTCACTGCCAGGCAATGAAGCCGATGCATTGAAATACCTGAATGCCCTCGTGAGCAAGCGCGACCCTTCACTGGTATATGCTTCTTCAGGAACCACCTTGTTAAATGATATTGTAACAGAAAGAAGAAAGGAACTGGCATTTGAAGGAGACCGGTTCTATGATCTGAACCGTTTGAAATTACCGGTAGCCCGTGTCAGCAATGCAGGGGCCATAACAGCCGGCACCGGCAATGTAAACCTGACCGTTCCCTACACAGATTACAGGCGGCTGGCACCCATACCGCAGAGCGAGTTTACGGTAAATAAGAATATTGCGTCACAGCAGAACCCGGGTTACTAAGGGAACAGGTTGTTACGGCAATAAGTAACATTTTTTATCGCACAGGGCCAGCAGCGTAAGCAGGGGATGCTGTTACATCTTCTCTGCTGACGCTGCCGGCCCTCTGCGATTTTCTCGGTGTATAGGCTTTACGACAGTCTCTCTCACAAACAGGCCAGCCGACGCTTGCGCCTGGCCGGGATACTCGGTTTACTTAGCTGGCACTGTGCAATCCCTTACTGCAACACTTCTTTCAATTTATTTTCCAGCTCAGCGCCCCGAAGGCTTTCGCCAATCACTTTTCCCTGCGGATCGATTAATATATTGTAGGGGATGCCATCAAACTTAAATATTTTCACTGCCTCGCTTTCCCAGAATTTCAGGTCGCTCACATGCGTCCAGGTAAGTTGATCGTCATGGATGGCCTTAAGCCATTTGTCTTTTTCGCCATCCCTGTCGAGCGACACACCCAGGATGGCAAAATTTTTATCTTTGAATGCTTTGTAAGCGGCTACTACGTTCGGGTTTTCCTGCCGGCAGGGACCGCACCAGCTGGCCCAGAAATCTACCAGCAGGTACTTACCCCTGAATGATGAAATGGCAACCGGTTTGCCATCGATACCCGGCAACGCCATATCGGGTGCCTCTTTACCCATCCAGATACTGCTGCTTTCTTTTCTTTGTGCAGCCTGCGCCGTCTGTGCATCATAAGTGGTTTTAAGCTTTGCCAGTGATTTGTGTGCCGGAAATTTTTTTATAACGCTGGTCAGCAGCTCGCCAAATTCGTCGCTCTGAAAAGAACGGGAGCCCATGCCCAACGCAAAGATGCTTTCTGCCGGGCTATCCGCCTTCCTGATAAAGTCTGCCAGGTATTCATTCAAAGAAACAATGGCCTGGTTTTTACGATCGGTAACGGCCACCAGCAAACTGTCTGTGCCGCCCAGTTGTTTCAGGCTGTCTATTTCTGCAAAGGCTTTATTGATAACAGCGGCTTTTTCGTCGTACCGGGTAATAAAACTTTTCAGGTGCTCACTTGCTTCGGAGCCAGACACTGTATAATAATTGTCTTTCTTGCTTAGATCAATATCTATATTAATCTGCTGCACATCGTTTATGAGCAGGATAAGGGGACCCTTTTCAACCACCAGCTGGTAAATGCCTTCTTCTTTACCAGACCCCTTCATGTCAAATTTGCCTTCCTTGCCTTTCAGGATAAAAGAATCCAGCAGTACCGGGTGCATATCACCGCCGTAAGGAATTTCTTCCAGGTAAACATGGGTATTGCCAAGGACATTAATGGAATCACTGCTGTTGCCTTCATAGGTCTGGGGCACCATCTTATCCGCATTCTTATACGTTATGCTGATGGTTAAGCGGGTTTTATC